>NZ_JADQAL010000043.1:9981-23471 GCF_022129275.1 Psychrobacter sp. Ps3 | reverse complement strand
GATTAATACGCTTAGTTTACCAAGTTTAGTTGTACGGTTTATTCAGCATAGCTCACGTAATATCGAGGTCATTTTAGCAGATAACGCTGAGGATGGTAAAAGTATTGTGCTTGCTGATAGTGCTATCACACTTGTACTAATAGATTGGGACTTACCGGGCAAAGATGCCAAAGAAAACCCTGCAGCTGATTTGGTGACTTTGGTTCGTCATCATCGCAATGATTTACCAATTTTTCTGTGCTCCAATCGCGGTACTGCAGGAAGTATTGACCCGGATTTAATTTCTGAATTTGACGATTATATTTGGTTATTAGAAGATTCACCAGAATTCATTAGTGGCCGTATCGAGGCGGCGATAAATCGTTATAGCGACAGGTTACTGCCACCCATGTTCAATGCTTTGGTAAAATTTGGGCAAAACCATGAATACTCTTGGCATACACCAGGGCATAATGGTGGAGTTGCCTTTATGAAGCATCCTGTTGGCAGATTTTTTAGCGATTATTTTGGCAAAAATATGCTACGGTCAGATTTGTCTATTTCTGTAGGGGAACTTGGGTCACTACTCGACCATAGCGGTCCTATTGGGATGAGCGAAAAATACGCTGCACAGGTGTTTGGTGCTGATCGCACCTATCACGTGACCAACGGTTCTTCTACGTCTAATCGTGTGATTATGATGGCAAGTGTGACGCGTGGTCAGATTGCATTAATTGATAGAAATTGCCATAAGTCAGCAGAACATGCGATTACCCTTAGCGGGGCTGTTCCTAGCTATTTGGTGCCTAGTCGCAATGGATTAGGTATAATCGGACCTATTTTGCCAGAAAAATTGACGCCAGAAGCCGTTCGCCAAAGTATTTTAGACAACCCCCTAGCACAAAAAGTTGTGGATAAACAGCCGAAACACGTAATTATTACTAACTCTACTTACGATGGTATTTGTTATAACGTGAGCGAGCTAGAGAAATTACTCGGTAGTAGCTGTGACCATTTGCATTTTGATGAGGCTTGGTACGGATATGCCAAATTTCATCCTATGTACCGTGGTCGATTCGCCATGCACGATGAGCCACGTGACCAAAATGCCCCGACAGTATTTGCCACGCAATCGACGCACAAGCTCCTCGCTGCTCTATCACAGGCCTCTTACATTCATGTACGTGATGGGCGTAAGCCAGTAAGCCATGCCAGATTCAATGAATCTTTTATGATGCATGCGTCGACCAGTCCCAATTATGCAATTATTGCTTCTAATGATGTTGCAGCTGCTATGATGGATGGCAATAGCGGTAAAACGCTTATGTCAGAAAGTATCGCTGAGGCAGTAGCATTTCGACAAATGCTTGCCAAATTTTATGCTGATGCAAAGCTAAAAGATGATTGGTTTTTCAATGGTTGGCAACCAGATAATCTGCACACCATCAATGCCAGTGAATTGACCTCATCGAGTCGGCATTGGGTGCTACAAGCCAACGCACCTTGGCATGGGTTTGGTAATATTCCTGCCAATTGGGCGATGCTAGACCCTATTAAGGTCTCCGTATTAATGCCAGGTATGTCTGCTGATGGCACTTATGTCGATGCCGATATGCCCGCCATTCCTGCAACCATTGTTACCCGCTATTTATCTCACAATGGTATTCAAGTGGAAAAAACCATCGATTTTACCATTTTGTTTTTGTTTTCTCTGGGTATCACCAAAGGCAAATGGGGTACCTTGATAAGCGAATTGGGCAATTTTAAACGAGACTATGATAAAAATGTACGGCTAGAACAAGCATTGCCAGAATTGGTCAAAGCCTATCCTAAACGCTATCAAAATATGGGCTTAAAAGACCTATGTAACGATATGTTTACAACCATGCGTGACCTAAAAACTACTGCCAATATGGCGGCGGGCTTTTCCTTTTTACCTACACCCGACTTATCACCTACGGAAGCTTACGAAAATTTGGTAAACAATGAGATAGAATCCTTAGCATTGGATAATATAGCAAATCGTACTGTGGCGACAGGCGTTGTACCTTATCCACCAGGCATTCCAATACTTATGCCAGGCGAGAATACGGGTGGTTCAGATGGTCCTATCTTATCTTATTTAAAGGCGCTAGAAGCATTTGATAATAAGTTCCCAGGCTTTGAACACGATACCCATGGCGTGGAAGTCGAGAACGGCAAGTATCACATTCTTTGTGTAAAATAAACCCCAGTGTTGATAACGTCAACTAAGTAATGTGCTAGATTAAAAAAAGATGCTCACGCTATATACCATATCGTATGAGCATCTTTTTTTATTGTTAACGAGGTATAGCCAATACTGATAGGCTTTTATAGTCATAGCACCTAATTGATTAGGTGATTAGCGTCTGAGTAACTATTGTTATTAGAGACGGCTGGGTGCGTTATAATATTACACATTCTAGTGGTGTATGTTTACCTAACCTTATTCTATAAACCATACTCAAACGCTAGTATTAAAAACATCATCTCAGTAAAATACCAGACTAGGAAAAGCTTGCCAACGCTATGTATAGTATTGGCAAGCTTTTTAATGCTTCCAATATTTAAAAATTAAGTGATTATAATAAGATTAATGACCTCTTGATCAAGAAGTCATTAACACCTAACAAATTATGATTCGGCTCGCAAAAAATCTAACAAGATCATACTTAACATTGGGCTGTAAAAAGCTATAGTCATGCTTCTGAAATTCATTGTGGTAAATTTGGTCATAGGCCATGCAATGATTCTGCTTTTTATAATCACGGGTATCGGTTTATTCAAACTGGTGATGTAGATCGTGCGGGAAAGATTATAACTTCTTATTCATAGACTACTATTATTAACCGATAGCATTCAGTATTAAAGAGTTTTATCAGTATGATACTTTATTACTTCTAGAAGAACAGCTGTAATAAAATTTTAGATTTGAGTATGATGGTTTATTTATTTTTGCAGAAAATGAGGTCTAATAAAATCAATACTTTACGATAGTCTCAGTATGATACTTTATTACTCGCTGACAGTAATTTATTAGTAAATATCGTTTATTTCAAAACTTATAGTGACGTGCTAAATCCTCCGCTATCTTATACAAAATAGATGGTGGAGGATTTTTTTATAAAAATGGGAAAATCCAACAACTTCTCGATACCTTTATATTATCGTACATTTGTTTATAACTTATAGACAGGACACAAATTTACTATGCCGTTATCAATGCGGTAAAGACGATAGGTATAAAAGGCAGTAGATATATAATAATAGTCTCTACAGTATGGGCGCTGACGATATGAATATGGATCACGACAACGGCAACACTGACCAACACAGCGATCCAATAGAGATCCTCTATGAGGATGAATTTTTGGTAGCAATCAATAAAGAGGCTGGTCTACTCGTGCATCGAAGCTGGCTAGATAAGGGTGAGACACGCTTTGCCTTGCAGCTGACCCGTGATGCGGTAGACTGTCATGTTTTTCCAGTACATAGACTGGATAGACCGACCTCAGGGGTATTGCTCTTCGCTAAAAGCGCTGCTGTGGCGCGCAGTCTGACCGAGGCGTTTACGGAGCGCAGGGTCACCAAGCAATATTTAGCCGTGGTGCGCGGGTTTATGTCAGAGCAAGGTAGTATTGATTATGCATTAAGTTTTAAGCCCGATGCCATCGCTGACAAGTTTGCCAATTTGGACAAGCCTGCCCAAGAAGCAGTGACCCATTGGCAACGTCTGGCTCAAATAGAGTTGCCATTTGCGGTATCAAGAAAGCATGACAC
Organism: Psychrobacter sp. Ps3; assembly: GCF_022129275.1. NCBI lineage: Bacteria > Pseudomonadati > Pseudomonadota > Gammaproteobacteria > Moraxellales > Moraxellaceae > Psychrobacter > Psychrobacter sp. Ps3. The sequence goes on along the minus strand of NZ_JADQAL010000043.1, from coordinate 19,691 downwards.
TAGCCGCTATAGTCTTATGCGTTTGATACCTAAGACAGGGCGTAAGCATCAGCTGCGCCGGCATATGAAGCATGTCTTTCACCCTATTATCGGTGATACCAGCTATGGCGACATACGGCATACGCGATTTTTTCGTAGTCAATATGAGTGTACGCGGATGCTGCTACATGCGCAGTGTTTAGCGCTTAGTCATCCCGTCACCGGTGAGCCTTTACTCATACAAGCAGGATTAGATGAGCAATGGATGAACATTTTGGAGGCGTTTGATTGGGTGGAGAGTGTTGAAGGTTCAGGTCATTAGTAAAGATCTAATGTGCATAATAGTGTGTTTTTTGAAAGTGTTTTTATAGTGAGACGATACACGCTAACGCCACAACACCAATGACTAAAGAGGTAAGTGTTTTGTCTGAATTAAAAACCGTTGGGCTTTTTGCCGTTACGGCATTAGCAGAGATTGTAGGCTGCTATTTACCCTACTTATGGCTAAGAGAAGGTAAGTCTATATGGCTTCTTGTCCCTAGTGCGTTTAGTTTGGCCGCTTTTGTATGGCTACTAACTTTACATCCAACCGCTGTTGGCAGAGTTTATGCCGCCTACGGTGGCGTGTATGTCACGATCGCAATTTTGTGGTTATGGGCGGTCGATGGTATTCGGCCAACGACATGGGATATATTAGGGACATCAGTGGCACTGCTAGGTATGGCTATTATTATGTTTGCACCGCGCAATACGTAGGCTTTACCTCAATAAAGCCCTTTCATTCCAATCACTCTAAAAGCATTGATTGGAAATCCTCCTAAGCCCAAGCTACCTTCAAACCAACCCTTTATAAAGAAAATAAAGTCCCACTACGAATAACAATACCGAAAAGCATTTCTTTAACAGTGGCGGTGAGAGCATATGAGCGACTTTTGCCCCAACTTTAGCGGTAAAAAAGCTCATACTCGCAATGCCCAAAAAGGCATAAATATGCACGAAGCCAATGGTATTGGGTACATCAACTTGCTGCTGCATACCAAAGAACATAAAGCCAAGCGCACCAGCAATGGCAATAGGCAAACCACACGCCGCCGACGTGCCTACCGCCTTTTGCATAACCACATTATAACGGGTGAGATACGGCACCGTTAAGCTGCCACCGCCAATACCAAAAATGGCCGAAGCCACACCAATAATACCACCTGCCGCAAGTTGCTTGGGTTTAGACGGTAATACCACAGGCGTATGACTTGCATCACTCATATGTGTACGTCTTTTACCAGCGGTAAACATTCTATAAGCGACCCACAGTAAAAACACCCCGACAATCAGCTGCAGATATAACCCTGATATTTGCCCTGCTATCCCTGCTCCCAAAAAGCATCCTAGCGCCAAACCAGGTGCTAGATTTTTAAAGACCGGCCAGATGACGCCGCCCTTTTTATTATGCGCCATCAAGGAGCTGATCGAAGTGACGATTATGGTCGCAAGCGACGTTCCCAAAGCCAGATGCATAATGGTATCGGCATCGTAGCCCATTTGGGTAAAGACGATAAATAACAGCGGTACGATAATGGTGCCACCGCCCACGCCGAAAAGCCCGGCCGCAAAACCTGCTAGTGCACCTATGATTAAAAAAATGATTAGTTCCACGGGATAGTGTCTTCTTATATAGATTTATTTTCTGAGCAAGTGCTCTATATTAGGGCGTGTTGAATATTCACAAATGCGCACTGCTGATAGCTAAAATCGCTCTAGTCTAAGTGAAAATTGCAGATAATGCTTATTGCATTGGCTAGCTGATTTTATTTAAACAGTCGCAACGACTAGGGCGATTTTAGCATCAGCCTGCAGGGACAGGACTCTTTTTTGCCGCTTTATTGATAAAAATAGACGCTTAGAACGACTAAACTTACCATTTTTATCTGCAAATCGCCTAAAAAATAGTCTCTGTCAGTGCCAAGGTCGAATGTTCAACACGCCCTAATGCCAGTTATGACTTATACAAGCTCAACTTGACCGACGTAATGATAAGCACGGTTAAAATACACTAAACTCTCATCTTGCCCGCTTGGGGCTTCTGGAGGTTTGATAGCGACCACTCGGCACATCAGCACACTATGCGTACCCACTTCTTGAATGTGCTCAATCTCACAATCAAAGCTCACTAGCGCATCTTTCAGGATAGGCGCGCCTGTCACAAGCTCAGTCCAAACTCCTTGCTCGAAGCGCTCATCTGAGCTTAGCCTTGAGGCAAACACATTGGATAAGTGTTCATGCTGGGCACCAAGCACATTGACGCTCAAGACTTTATTATCCACAAAATGCCCATGCGAGCGCGCCGCTTGATTCATACATACCAGCAGTGTCGGCGGTGTATCAGTGACGCTACATACCGCCGAGGCAGTAAACCCATGAGTGCCTGACGGACCATTGGTGGTGATCACATTGACCGCCGTGGGCAATAGCGCCATGGCATCTCTAAAATCAGTGGCTTCAATCATATCTTTTATCATTACTACAATCCTGAGAAACGTTAAATCTATAAGTACCTTGTTAACTGAGGCCACTCATAAGCTTAAACAAGCCAAAACTTGTTAAGTTTTGCTAAACGCTCAGCTCTTGCCGCACGATTGCCGCACCAGCGCTCAGCGCATGTAGCTTGCCGCGTGCCACCTCACGAGACAACGGCGCCATACCGCAGTTGGTCGAGGGATACAGCTTGTCCGCATCGACAAACTGTAAGGCCTTGCGTAGCGTATCGGCTACCTCCTCAGGAGTTTCAATATCATTAGTGGCGACATCGATTGCACCAACCATCACTTTTTTACCGCGAATCAGTTCAATCAAATCCATCGGTACGCGCGAATTTTGACATTCTAATGAGACGATATCGATCTTTGACTGCTGCAGTTTAGGAAAGGCTTGCTCATACTGACGCCACTCTGAGCCCAGCGTTTTTTTCCAGTCGTTATTGGCTTTGATGCCGTAACCGTAGCAGATATGTACTGCTGTCTCACATTGAAGTCCTTCTATAGCACGCTCTAGTGTCGCAATGCCCCAATCATTGACGTCATCAAAAAAGACGTTAAACGCCGGCTCATCGAATTGGATAATATCCACGCCTGCTGCTTCTAACTCGCGGGCCTCTTGATTGAGAATTTTAGCAAACTCCCATGCCAGTTTTTCACGGCTTTTGTAGTGACCATCATACAGCGTATCGATCATGGTCATCGGGCCGGGCAGCGCCCATTTGATCGGCTTGTCAGTATGCTTACGTAAAAACTTGGCATCTTCTACAAACACAGGTTTTTGACGGCTCACGGCACCCACCACTGACGGTACGCTGGCATCATATCGATTGCGGATACGCACGGTTTCGCGCTGGTTAAAATCCACGCCGTCTAAGTGTTCGATAAATGTAGTGACAAAATGCTGGCGGGTTTGCTCGCCATCACTGACGATATCTATCCCTGCATGTTGCTGTTCTTGTAAGGTCAGACGTAAGGCGTCTTGTTTTGCCTCTATTAACTCATCACCTTCTAATGCCCAAGGTGACCAAATTTTTTCAGGTTCTGCCAGCCATGAGGGTTTGGGCAAGCTTCCTGCGGTTGAAGTTGGTAATAATATATGCATGTTATCTCATCTTTTGTATCGTAATATTTAATATCTAAAGCTCTATTAAGCCACTTGTTCATCAGCGCTTTTGTCTACCGCAAAGCCTGCTGCCCACTCATCTAGGATATCTTGATAAGGCGTAATAAATGTCTCTTCGGTGAACTTGCCTTGCTTCACTGCCATCTGGCTGCGCTCCTCACGGTCATACACCACTTGCGTCTTTGAGTAGTCTTGGTAATTGAGACTGGGCTGATAGACCGCGCCTGCTCTGGAGTTGGCATTATAAATCTCAGGGCGATAAATCTTCTGGAACGTCTCCATCGTCGCAATCGCGCTAATCAGCTCCAGATCGCTGTAGTCACTGAGCAAATCACCGGCGAAATAAAATGCGAATGGCGCTACGCTTCCTGTCGGCATAAAGTAGCGCACCGTAAGACCCATTTTATGGAAATAATCATCGGTTAACGAATACTCATCCTGCTGGTACTCCACCCCTAATACCAGATGCTGGTTGCCCGTACGCACATAGGTTCTCTTACTGGACACACTCAAGCAAATCACTGGCTGCTTATCAAACTGAGATTGGTAAGCCTCTGAACGCAATAAATGCTGAAACAGCTTACCATGCAGCACACCAAAGCTGTCTGCGGGCGGTGTGCCTGGGTTTTGTTCGAAATGCTCTGGTAGCACAATACTAAAGTCATAATCGCGCACGTAGGATGAGAAGCTATTGCCGACCATACCGCTGATACGGGAGTTATCCTTGTGATCGACAATCGTGGTTTGTAGCATCTCGATACTGGGGAAAGTATGACCGTCGCCTGCCACGTCTAAGTCAGCTGAGATGATATCCACTTCTACCGAATAACGATCGGCGTTGGGATTATCCCAATGCGCCAGATCATTAAAGCGATTGTTTATCATTGTCAGTGTCTTACAAAGGTTGTCTTGACGGTTTACGCCGCGCGCTAGATTGGCAAAGTTGGTCGTTAGTCGCGTGCTGTCGGCAGGCTGATAGTGTTCATCAAAACGAATGCTCGAGATGGAATATGTAAACTGTTTACTCATGATAATCCGCTACCTTAATCTACTCTCATTAATTGAGATAAAACCAAATTTCTGTATGAGATGAATCATACCTAAACTATTACATGAATAAAAACGATACTATTTAAACATAAGATGAATTAAATTCATCTTAGTAAGGTTTTGATATTAGAAAGGATTGGATAGTGAAGTTTTGATGACTTAATTATTGAGTAAAAACTAAACTTGTAAAAACTGGACTAGACTGAGGAGAACATAGAAAAGCTGGGTAAACCAACGAACCTAAGAATTCTTCTACGCAAAAAGAGCCAAGACTTATTTTTTAAGTCTTGGCTCTTTTTGTTGACATTGCAATTAGGAAAAATACTTTTTATTACTTTTATTAGCGATAAACACTCTTGATTTTTTTCAACTTCAAAGCCTTTAACCTACTCACTTGCCGTCTCAACCTGAATATTCAACTCAACCTTTTCTGTGATGCCGAGCAGGGGATATTTACTAATACCCCGATTAGTGCAATTGATGGTCATCGTGAAATTACCGCCGCATACAGATTTTTTAGTATCGGGCTGAGATAACAATTGAATTTAGTGACGATTAGAGTAATCGGCTTGGTCTTGCCCAGTAACGTCAGCATTCCATCTACCTTGGTGACTTTTGAGCCGGCTTTTTCAGTGCTGGCCTTGTCATTGGAGAAATGCCATTTACTAGACTCAAAAGAGGCCAATAGCTATATGTAAATTAATAATATCCTACTCGCCTTTTAGTGCTTTTACCGGTTCAATATTGGCTGCACTATAAGCAGGATAAATGGTCGATAATAAAACAACAACAAAAGCGGAAATCAGTATAATAAATACATCTATACTTTTAATTTTAGTAGGCAGTGCTTCAACAAAGTAATTGTCAAATAATCCTAAGCTAAATGTCGTGTTTACCCAAGCCGATATACTAGGAACACTTAGGGCAAGTACAGTACCAAGTATTGTGCCAATCATCACACCGCTTATACCGATAATCATACCTTGAACTATGAATATACGTGAAATTAATCTGGATGAAGCACCAAAAGTCTTGAGTATAGCGACATCTGCATTTTTATCTGTAACACTCATTACCAGTGTTGAAATAACGTTGAAGGCTGCCACTAAGATAATTAAGAACAACAATAACGACATTATGGTTTTTTGCATACGAATAGAACTGTACAAACTTCCATGAGTTTGAGTCCAGTCTCCGCTGGAAAAAGTCAGTTCTGAAGAACTATTTTGCAATACTGAGGCGTTACTGGTGACCGCAGTTAACGCATTTTTGGCGGCATCCTGAGATAGAAATACATCTGTTAAGTTAAGCCGAATACCAGCAGCACCATGCTTCAAATTGACTACGTCAGAAGCATCATCCATAGCGATATAGCTCATCCACTTATCTATCTCTTGGCTCACATGAAACACGCCAGTAAGCTTATAACTATGAAAAGTTGGTGTCACGCCAACTGTAGAATTAGAGGGACTAGAGATAATAATACCTATTTCATCTCCAAGCTTTAAACCATATTTCTCTATTACATACCTACCTAAGATAATATTACCACTACCAGAGCTCAAACTATCAATATCACCAGATATCATACTTTCTTTTAGAATAGAGACATCAGTATGAGAGACGGGCTCTATCCCATTTATTATTGTACTATTAACCTCTCCGTTTAATGACAACATACCTCGAGCTTGAACAAAGGGTGCAGTACTAATCACATTAGAATCATTATCTTCTATGACTTTAGCAAAGCTACTCCAGTCATCTAACGGCTGTGATGCATAAACTGCAGCTTGAGGCACCATACCCAAAATTTTCTTAGATAAAGCTTCTTCAAACCCATTCAATACTGACGTTACAACAATCAATGCTGCTACGCCAAGTATTAAACCTGCCATAGATACTGATGAGATAAAAGATAAAAACTTATTAGAGCTTTCGGAGCGGGTAAAGCGCAATCCTATAAAAAGTGGAAGAGAGCGGCGCATAAGTTAATATCTCTTATCTGTATAGATAGCTAAATTAGAACGTCTTAGTCAATTCAACTGAAACATCGTTCTTATCGTACTCTTCAAAAGGCGAATTGCTGGTTACTTTATTGTAGTTCCAGCTAAGCCTCGGTGTTAGACCAAATACAGAAAAGGCTCTATTCCATGCAGTCAAACCAACCCTATATTCTTTGTTCTCGCGTTGAATACCAAAGAAGTCTTCATCATCATAATTACGCTCAGCGTAACCAAAATCAAGCTTAGTGGTATAGCCTTTTGGCCATGTTTGTCCCCATCCCAATCTTACACCTGGACGATCAAAAGCTACTGAACTATCTTCTGCACTTTTTTTGGCATAATCGACACCAAATGTCAGAAATTGTTGGCCATTCGGAAAGTAAACTGCAGTATTAGCTAGTAGCCAATCATTACCATCATTATAGTCGTAACGATCTATATAATCTGACTGAGAATAACTTAATAGCCCTTGGTATCGCATTTTTGGATTAATCCATTGGTTAAGATTAACTTTCAGGCCTGTTGTGTCAGCGTAACTTTTTAAGTCACCATCCCCATTACTACCCTGTGCATACCAACGCTTATTATAAAAAGGTACTAACTCTACTTCTGTAATAGCATTTTGGTAACCTATTCCTACTCCGACACCGGCCGTAATATCATTATAATTCTTATTATCCCAATAATACTTTCCATAACTATTTAAGTGCAAAGCAGTGAACATTTTGTTATCGTAAAGCCACTTTTTGTCACCATATACACTTACATCTAAGCCTTTACCTGTTTCTCTAGGAGAGGTGTAAGTTATTCCTGTTCCATTACCTAAGTCTAACTTTGTACCCTGCTTTGGAGCATTCGTTATATTATTATCGTCAATATAAGAAACCGAGGCATTAAAGTCCCAACTACCCTGTTTGTTAATAGATTCAATATACTCGTTAATGACTTTCTTATCCGACTCTGAAGTAATTTCAGTGCGTAGCTTCTCAAATTCTGACTCAGCTGCTACAAATTGACGGTTATAAAATAATGCCATTGCCAGTTGGAATCTTAAGACCTTAACATTAGGTAGTTGTGCATTTATCTTACGATATATTCTAACTGATTCATCTAAATTGCCTTTTTTAGCCTGAATAATAGCATTACCCCAATCAATCACTGAGGGATCATAATTAGGGACTTGTTCATATACAGGGAGTAACTCTTCCAAAGATTCCGCATTACCTTGTCTAAGCAAAGTGCCTAAAAGCTCTTCAAATTCTTCAGGATTAGCTTTGAGATAAGCCTTGCTTTCTTCTTTAGACATCGTTGGGCCAGAGTTATCTGAAGGCAATTCTGTAGAAAGCGTATCAGGACTTTCTATACGTACTTCACCAGTTGCTTTTGCATAAGTTTCTGGTGAGCGGTCTTGGGGTGCTAATGGTGCATTCTCTGCATATGCAGTCATACCAAATAAACCAATGACTAATGCTAAAGAACTATGCATTGTAGAATAACGAAAATATTGCATAAATGTTCCAATTAGTAAAATTTTAATCGTTAGATACAAGAACGACCACCTATTGGTGGTCGTTCATTATTGCATAAAAAACTAATCAAACGATATTAATTATTCAACAGCGTTGATTGGTGGCACAACTGGATCTACTGGATCTGGATCTGGAGTTGATGGTTTTTCTAGTTGCTGTGCACCAAATACACCACCCCATTTCGCTTCGTCATAGCCTTCTGTAACTGAGTTAAATGAACCACCCAATTCTTCTGCATTCTTACCAAAGAAACTACCCTTGAAAGCTGCTTTGTCGTTACCTGTACTATAAGTACGGTCTGCTTCGCCACCAACGATAGAGTTACCTACTACATCACCGTTGAAAGTTACAAGATCAACCTGTTCAAAACGACCATTCTCGGCACCTTTATTCCAAACATTATATACACTACCTGTAACTTTAGCATTACCTGCATCATATTCTGCTTGTACGAAATTACCAATCGCATCACCAACATTACCGAAAGCTACAGAGTTAGACTGACCATTACCTTGCTCACCGTTGTAGCTATTGTCAATACCATACATTAAGGCATGACCAGCATACTGGTAAACACCGCCTTTGGTTTGTAAAGCTGCCATATCGGCTAGGCTAGTCTCGTTAAGGCCACGATAGAAATAAACATCAGTAAACTTAGTGTTTCCTTCATAGGCTTTATCTGCAAAATCAGCAGTAATGTAATTTAGACCTTCAATATCTGTTCTGGTTAAGTTATCAAGATCACCAGTCACACGGCCATACTGAACATTATTAAGTTTAATCCCACCTACATTGTACTTTCCATCTAGACCTTCACCTGAGCCGTCAGTAACTGGATTCAATGCTAGTTGCTGGCCTGATGCATTTTTTACCAAGTACTGTGCACTATTGAATGCTGTAGCATCATCATTTAGTGCATCAGTTGCTTGTGATAAAGCACCAAATACTTTTACATCGTTACCTTCAGCAGCAGCAGATGTTGCATTCTCTGTATAGAAGTTATTATCAGCTTTTACTCTAGCTTCTTGACCGGTAACTTCGTAAGAAGGAGCGCCAGCACCCTCTTGAGTTTTATTAACAGTAACAAACGGACTTAGACCGTTACCATCCACTTCAAAGTCAACATCGTTGTTTGCTTGGATAGAATTTTCATCGTCAGCGCTTGGCTCTTCTACTGGATCAGCACCAAGGATATATTTTACTTGGTTAGCCTTACCAGAGGCATCTTGATTTGTTTCATCAGCATATTGAGCAACAACAATATTAGTCATTCTCTCATTCTGCAGAGTTTGGAAACCTACAACAGTTGCGTTACCAGTATCTTCTGAATTCGCATTGGTTGATGCTGTCTTATCAAAATTAGATGAAGAACCACGTACGTACTGCTGTCCTACTACTGAAGACTTCTTATCTTGCTGACCTGGGAATGCAGCATCACCAGGGTTATCTTGGTTGTCATTGTCACCAGGATTAACACTACCGTCACCGTCGC
>NZ_JADQAL010000043.1:0-9881 GCF_022129275.1 Psychrobacter sp. Ps3 | reverse complement strand
CGCCAGTTTCGCCGCCAGTTTCGCCGCCAGTTTCGCCGCCAGTTTCGCCGCCAGTTTCGCCGCCAGTATCGCCGCCGTTATCTGGATTTTCAGTGTCTGGAATCTGTGGTTGGTAGTTGCTATCATCATCGCTACCACAACCTGCCAAAGCTGTTGCGAAAACAGCACTCAAGGCTAATGCTAAATACTTTTGTTTCATCTTTATTTCCTCATATCGATGTAAGAACTACTTATGTATAGACAGTACAGCGTATTTCGCTATTGACTATAGCACGTAGAAAGCGAAGAGCTTGACGCTCAGATTACCAAACCGTATGATTCATGTCAACGTAAAATTCTATAGTGTAACAATAGACATATGACGTCATAACATCATCACTTTCAGTAAAATTTATAGCGCTACAATAAAGTAAAACTTACGCAAATTCAACACTTTTATCGACCTATGTATGTTTTTTTCGTAAAGAAAAAATTTATTACCATTTTAAATTCAATATTTTAGATATCCCTACTATCTTAGCTAGATTATAAAGCAGTAAACATCTATTTTATTATCAAATTTAAACATATATAATTTGACAGTAAAATAGTGTTTTATCCATAAGTACCATCTAAATAGCAAAAAACTATACGTTTGCTCATATTTTAATTAGGGCGTGTTGAACACTCATAGTTTCAACTACAGCAGATAAGCACAAGTTAAAGCTACTATAGTTCTATAGCTTTGTTTGAGCTTATTAATCCTAGTTGCACATGAAAAACGTATCTGATTCATGGCAGCACTCCTTTACCAAGTTGGTTGATCCATCATTTCTTTATGGTGATATGGTGAGCGTTCATCATGATATTAAGGCGCTACTAATGCAAACAGTTTCGTCTTAACATCAGCAAACAAACCTACAGCGCCGATGCCAAACAAATCCTTATTTAAGTGTGATTATCAGTGCTCGACTGCGGCTTGCCACTCGGCGTCAACCATTTGGCAAACCATCCCGATAGATCATCCATCAATGTATATACCACCGGAATCACTACCAAGCTCAGTAGTGTCGAGGTGACAAGGCCGCCCAACACAGCTGCGGCCATCGGGCGACGGAACGTCGGATCGGCATCGCCCCACCCAAATACCAAAGGCAGCATGCCCGCGCCCATAGCGATAGTGGTCATAATAATCGGTCGCGCGCGTTTGCGGCAAGAGTCTATAATCGCCTCAAAGCGTGCCAGGCCGCGATTTTGCGCAATGATCGCATAATCCACGAGCAAGATGGAGTTCTTGGTGGCGATACCCATCAGCATAATAAAACCAATCATCGAAGGCATTGACAAGCTACTGTTAGTAATCACTAAGCCCACAAAAGCGCCGCCTATCGATAACGGTAGCGCCATTAGGATAGTGAACGGCTGTAGTAACTTGCCAAATAGTAAAATTAATACCCCAAAAATACAGATAATGCCGACGGTCATCGCGATGACAAAGCCGCTAAACAGCTCGGCCATGTTCTCCGCTTGTCCTTGATCGATAATGGTAATCGACGTGGGTATATTTTGCATCGCCGGGGTGTTTTTCACCGCTTGCACTAGCTCTCCAAGCTCACCATCAGCAGGCTGTACAGTAATGCTAATAGCGCGCTCACGATCTAAGCGCTTAATTTGCGCCGGACCCGTACCGAAGTCGAGGCTTGCCACTTCCCCTACTCTGACGCCTTGACCGGTAGGCCCACTAGAATTGCTACTAGGCACATAGAGGCCTTCTAGCTGATTGACGTTCTCTTTGGCAACGTCAGGCAAGCGCACGACAATGGGAATCTGCCGCGTATCGAGATTGAGCTTAGACAACTGCTGCTCATAATCGCCAACTGTGGCAATACGTAACGTGGTCGCGATATCTTGGGTGGTCACGCCCAAATCTGCCATCGCTAGCCGGTCTGGGGTGACCGTCAGCTCTTGCCGCGGTAAGCTGCGATCGCTAGTCACGTCACCTGCCATCGGTAATTTACGAATATCTGCCATGATTTGCTGAGCGGTTTGCTCCAGGATCTCAGAGTTGGTACTGGTAAGTGAGAAGTTATAACCGGTCTCGCCGCCGCTCGATAAGCCAACGGTAAAGCGCGCGCTTGGCACCTCGGCGAGCAATTGACTGATCTGACGCTCAATCTCTTGCTTAGAGGCACGCTCGGCACGCGGCGCTAACACGATATCTAAACTACCAATATTATCTGACTTGCCGCCAGTAGAATTGGGATCCATCGCCGCCTGCGCCTCACCCACTGAGGTAAAGATATTGGTCACCCCTGGCAGCGCTAAGATACGCTCGCTTGCCATCGCAGCGACGCGCTCAGTATCCTCTAGCGCTACATCGGGCGTCAGCTCGATGGCGACTCGGGTTTGATCGATGTCATTATCCGGAATAAAAGCAGTCGGCAGCAATTTGACGAGCATCAGCGAGGCGACAAACAGGACTAAAGTCACGCCCATCGTTAGCCAGCGATGATGTAGCGTCCAAGACACCACTTTGAGATACCAATCCATAGTCTTGCTTTGTTTTTCTACTCGATGTTTTTCTGGCCGTAATACATAAGCGGCCATCATCGGCGTTATCAATCGTGCCACCATTAATGAGGCAAAAATAGCCAACGCCGCGGTCCAACCGAACTGACGGAAGAACTGACCGACGACGCCGCCCATAAAGGCGGTCGGTAAAAACACTGCTATTAAGGTAAAAGTCGTTGCGACTACCGCTAGGCCAATCTCATCAGCCGCCTCCATCGCTGCTTCATAAGGCGTCTTACCCATGCGCAGATGGCGAATGATGTTTTCCACCTCAACGATAGCATCATCGACAAGCACGCCAATGACCAAAGATAAAGCCAATAGCGAGATGATATTAAGACTAAAGTCGAACAGATACATTGCCAAAAACGTCGGGATAACCGATAAGGGTAGTGCTACCGCAGCAACGATAGTGGCCCGCACGTTTTTTAGAAATAAGAACACCACGAGAACAGCTAAGATACCGCCTTCGATTAGCATTTTTATCGAAGCCTGATAATCCTCCGCGACTGGCGTGGCTCTATCGTAGACTTTTTCGACGCTGATATTGCTCATCTCTGCATTGAGGGTGGCAAGCTCGGCATCGACTCGCTCCATCACCTCCACCTCACTGGCGCCGCGAGAGCGGGTGATATCAAAGGCTACTACTGTTTGACCATCGAGCTTAGCGATTGAGGTGGGGTCTGCGGCGCCATCGGTGATCTGTGACAGACGCCCAAGCGCCTGTGTCGTGCCGGTAGTTGGTACGGCGATTTGTAAATCATTCAAAGCATCAGCACGATCCACCGCGCCCAATACGCGAATGGTCTGCGTGGTATTTCCGACTTCGGCCTCACCGCCTGAGCTGTCTTGCTGAATACCAGCCAGCTGCTGCGAGAGCTGCACAATGGAGAACTGTAAGCCGCTTAGCGCAATAGGGTCAGCGGCGACAGTAATCTCGCGCTCAAGTCCGCCGATACGGCCAACTTCACTGACGCCCGGAATATCAGAGAGGCGTTTAGTAATCGTATCATCAACGAACCAAGACAAGTCCTCGACGCTCATATTCTCAGCGGCGACTGAGTAGGTAATCACAGGGAAACCAGCGGTCGAGACTTTGGTGATAATCGGGTCGTTCGCTGCTGCCGGTAGATCGCCTCTGACTTCACCGACTGCCGAGCGCACATCATCGACCGCTTCTTGGATGTCTTTTTCGAGTACAAACTCCGAGGCAATCGTCGCCGCACCTGTTTGAAGGGTAGTACGAATATGCTTGATGCCCTCGATACTGGTGATTCTGTTTTCAACCTTTTTAGCAATATCGTTTTCTAACTGAGAGGGCGCAGCACCCGGCAAGGTGACAGTCACTACGACGGCTGGCAAATCAATATCCGGAAACTGTTGGACTTTCATTTGCATAAAGCCATAAATACCGCCCAAAGTGAGCAGTACAAAGAGCAAAATAGCAACTAGTGGGTTTCTAATCGAATAAGCGGAGACATTTAAATTCATAAAGGTGCCTGCGCCGCGTCAGTCGCTACTTGTGCTTGCTGAGCCGTATTGTCATCCACTACCCGCACTAAATCGCCATCATTGAGGAAGCTGCCGCCTTGCTTAACCAGACGACTATCGGCAGGCAATGGCTCTGTTACCGCAACTTTATCACCGAGACGCTCACCCAAAGTCACGCGCTGCTGCCGGATACGACCAAGGGTTTTGCCCCCTTGGGTCTTTATGTCAGTGACTAGCATCACATAATCATAGCCGTCATTACTCACGATAGCTGCGTTCGGGATAGTTTGCGCGCTGGCGCTACCTAATAAAAACTCGCCCGTTTGATACATACCTGAGCGCGCTGCTGGATCTTTATTGAGACTGGCGTAGATAGTAATTTGGCGGTTGTTGTCAGCAGTTGGCGCAATGCGGCTTACCTGACCCATTACCGATTGATTATTCGGTAGGCTGACTCTGACTGGCGTGCCTACCGTGACTTCACCGATAAGCTTAGGATCGATATCCGCTTGCCACTCTAAAACGCCATTTTTGATAATTGTAAATAGCGGCTCGCCTGCTGATACCATGCCGACTTCCGCCATTTTTTTACTGATAATACCGCTGACGGGCGCGAGCACTTGCGAATTATTGAGATTTAGCTTTTGATTACTGAGGCGCGCTTTTGACGCTTGTAATGCCGCTCTTGCTTGTAGCTCTGCCGTACGATAACGATCCGCTTCTTGACGACTGATTGCGTCGATATCGATCAAAGGCAATACCCTAGCAGCATCAGCACTAGCATTAGCGAGCGTTGCTTCTGCTTCGGCAACCTCCGCCTCGGCTTGCAGGATTTGCTGCTCGGCAGCGTCGGAGTCAAACACGGCAAGCACTTGACCGGCCTTGACCTGTTGACCTTCCTCTACGAGCACTTGTTCGATCGCTACTCCGTTGACCTTGGCACTGACATTAGCGGTATCTTTGGGGCTAATGGTGCCATCAGCACGCAAATTATTACCGATGCTATCTTGGCTTGGCGTTACCGTTTCTACCGACAGTACCGCTTGCTCTACGCGGTCTACCTCAGAGGTGCTACTGACTGTATCTGAGCTGGTCATGACTTGCTCATCACCTGCGGCCTCATTCGTGCCCCAATACCTTCCTAACAGCACGCCGACTACCAGCATAATCGCTAAGACCGGTAGCAACCACGGCGGCATTTTAGTGCTATTGCTAGCGACTTCAGGTTGACGATAAGGCGGTAAGTCAGCGTTGCTAGGCGTTTTTTTATCATCAACAACTGGCTTGCCATTAGGGTCTTGAAGGTCACTCATAAGCGGTCTCTATAGATAAGGGCCATAGCGAAAATCTAGCGTCTGAAAATCTAACACCTATCCATCTGTTAATGATGATAAACAGTCAAAAAAATAGGCATAAGTTTTGAACATTGTAGCTTATCCCATTAGCGCGTCAATGCGTATGGGTATCTTGCGCGTCTATATTCTGGTACTAGAATAAGAGGGCAAGTCACTGAATCTCATTGAGAATTTGCTGTTGCTGATAGCAAATGAGCAGCATGGTAGTGGTCGTAATGTCGCTAATAGCATTATTAATTTGACTTAAGTCTAAAGATGACGCTCATCGAACTTATCGGCCAAGCTTAAGCCCTGACTCAGTACTTTTGCGCTACACCAACTGATAATATCGCCCGGCAAACGAATGGTTTTGCGATTGGCGATCCAAAAGTCAGTTAAATCGCTATCTTGTTCGCTCAAGAGTTGCGCGATTAGCTTGCCATTGAGGTGCGTCAGGGAGACACCATGATTGATACAGCCGCAGCTATAGGTGATTTTTTTAGAGTTCAGATAACCGATCTCCGGCGTCATATCGAGATTGGATGATACAAACATCCACTTTTATAGCAGCGGTCAGTGGCGGATTCGCCCTATAAGGGCCATAGCTATGTAACCAAAACGATTTCTCTTTACACCTTGATTGCTCATTAGCCATCATAGCCCTACCTCCTTGTCGATCAGTAACCGAGCGTCCATTAAAAACAGCGATGTAGCCAGAGCAAACTATTAAGCATTGGTATAGCGGCTGGCCTCAGGCATCCAGCGATGTATCAGTTGGCTGACGTCAGCTTTACGCGTTGGGTCATCTATTAAATGTCTCGCCAAACGCTGGGCAATAGCAAACAGCTCTTCATCACGAATCAGATCCGCCAAATAATAGCCGATATTACCCGTTTGCCGTTTGCCGAGTAGCTCACCTGGCCCGCGCAGCTCTAAGTCTTTTTGTGCAATAACAAAACCATCAGTACTATCGCGCAGTACCTTTAAGCGCTCAGTTCCGGTCTCTGATAACGGTGTTTGGTATAACAGTACACAAAAGCTTTTGGTTGAACCTCGTCCTACCCGTCCGCGCAATTGATGCAATTGTGATAGCCCTAGACGCTCGGCATTTTCAATGACCATAAGCGAGGCATTGGGCACATCAACGCCGACTTCAATCACTGTCGTCGCGATCAATAAATCCAGCTTCCCAGCCTTAAACTCCTGCATAATGGCTTGCTTATCAACGCCCTTCATTTTTCCATGCACCAGGCCAATGCGAATATCTAAGCGCTCGTTTAAGTCCTCATAAGTCGCCTCAGCCGCTTGTGCATCTAAGACGCTAGACTCTTCGACCAGTGAGCAGACCCAATAAGCTTGTCTGCCCTGAGCGCAATTAGCCGCGATACGTTCAATCACTTCATCACGGCGATTGCGGTCAATGGTCACCGTCGTAATCGGTGTGCGTCCAGGCGGTAGCTCATCGATGATAGAAGTATCCATATCGCCATAAACACTCATCGCCAGCGTCCGCGGAATCGGCGTTGCAGTCATAATCAGCTGATGCGGGGTGCTACCGGCGATGCCTTTGTTGGTCAAAGCCATGCGCTGCTCAACGCCAAAACGATGCTGCTCATCGATAATTACTAACCCTAACTTGGCAAACTCAACCGTATCTTGAAACAGCGCATGGGTACCAACGACGATTTGTACGCTGTTTTCCGCCACCGCTGCCAAGGCTTCACGGCGCTGCTTGGCCGTTTGCTTACCCGCAAGCCAGCCCACCTCGATACCTAATGGCTCAAACCACTGTCTAAAATTGAGCAAATGCTGCTCAGCTAAGATCTCCGTCGGCGCCATCACAGCAACCTGCCAGCCACTATCAATCGCGTAGCCTGCCGCCCCTGCCGCCACTAAAGTCTTACCGGCACCGACATCGCCCTGCACTAGCCTGAGCATCGGGATAGAAGTCGCCATATCGCTAGTGATATCTTTCATCACCCTTTGCTGCGCGCCAGTTAATTCAAAAGGCAAGGCGGCAAACAGCTGATCAGTCAGTGCACTGTGAGCCGTACATCTTGGCGCTTTATACTGATGCAACTGTTGACGGCGATACAAGAGACTGAGCTGATGCGCGGTCAACTCCTCTATAATCAAACGCTGACAAGCGGCATGCGTACGCGCGGTTAGCTGAGTCAGCAGCTTATATTGTTGGTCGGCATCGGTATAAGTCGGCGGTGTATGCAGTAGTACTAACGCTTCAAATATCGATAAATTATAAACGTTATCATGCTGTTTATTGTCAGTAGTGACAGCAGCGGGATGGTACGCTTCTGAGTGATTATAAGGTGCAGGCTCAGCTTTACTCACACTACTATTATCCGGCACGCTGCGAGCAAGCGTTGAGAAGATATCCTCAACATCTTGCTCAATAGCTTTGCTAGGTTCAAACGGCGCTAACGGTAAATCACTGACAACCGCAAAATCAGCGTTAGTAAACAGCGTCATCGGTAGGCCTTGGCTACGCACCGTTTGCAATGCCAGCTTAATCAAAGTGCGTAGCTTGTTTTGGTGCAAGCCCTTTACCGTCGGATAGATAGGCTGCAGGCCGATATCAGTGACCGACGCCCCTTCGGTGATGATCTGATATTCAGGATGATGAATTTGCTTACCATAACGGCTGACTTTGACCTCACCGAACAGCTGCAACCGAGTCCCTAAACTCATCGTTTGTGCCAGTCCCCGATAGACTTTAAAAAAACGTAGGCCTACCGTTCCGGTGCCATCATCGATGATGACGGTCATGCCGCCGCGTTTATTATCGATATGCACGACTCGGCCGGTAATGAGCGCCGCTTGTCCGTGGGACACGTCACTGATAGCGACTTGGCGACTGCGGTCTTCGTAGTCTCTTGGCAAATGCAGTAACAGATCAAAGATACGCGCGATACCTAACTGCGCCAATTGCTCAGCAACTTTTGGCCCCACGCCTGCTAATGCCGAAACGGGCATATCTAGTACTGAGGCCGGCTCGCTATTGACCGGATGCGGTATCGAGTGAGTCGCAGAGAGAGGCATCACAAATCCTAATTCAGTTTTGACTCACTGTCTGTAGAGTCATAGGCCCTGTATTTTAGCGCGTGTCCAGCATTCATAAGCAAGCACTACTGATAGCTCAATACACGCTTGTATTATCACTGACAAGCCGCCTTATTATGCTAAGCTATTGAGTACTGCTACTCTTGAGATGGTTATGCTCAATAACATAAAAACTTATTGCTTTCAGCGCTCACTCACTTTATTCATAAAAGTAAGCTTACTCACTACTATAAGCTTACTGGCTAGCGCCTGCAATAGCCTTACGTCCGCAGCCCATTCAGAGCCGCCTACACTTGCTGCCCCTAGTGTGGCCTTAGTATTAGGTGGCGGCGGTACCAAAGGATTTGCCCATGTTGGGGTTATCAAGGCGCTGGAGAAAAATGGCATCAAGCCAAGCTTAGTCGTCGGTACTAGCGCGGGTAGTATTATCGGTAGTATTTACGCCAGCGGCTATACTCCTGATAGGCTTGAGCAATTAGCACTGACGACCACCGACAGCGAGCTGATGGACTTTACCCTGTCCAATCAAGGTTTTGTAGCAGGTAATAAGCTCAAAAACTTTATCAATACGCATGTCAGGCAGCGACTGATAGAAGACTTGCCCATTGCATTTGCCGCAGTTGTAGCCGAAAAGCATAGTTTAAAAAAGGCGGTATTAACTACTGGTGACACCGGACTTGCAGTGCAAGCCTCTAGCAGCGTGCCCAATATCTTTATTGCGCCGCGTATTCCCGCAAAGGTCGGCAAAAAATACATCGATGGCGGTGTCGTCAGCTTAGTCCCTGTTGATAGCGCTCGCGATTTAGGAGCAGATATCGTGATCGCGGTCGATGTCACTGCCCCAAGCATCAAAAATACCAGCGCCAATAGCTATAAGATTAACTTATCTCAGCTCCGTTCACTGAGTAGCTTTTGGGGGTTGTTAGAGAACAGCATTATCGCGAATGCCAGTGCTAGTGCAAACGGCTTAAGCAATAACCGTAGCACTCAGATGCGCCTTGAGCGCGATCGTGCCGACATCGTTATTATTCCAGACGTTGGTCACTTAAGCTCATTAGATAGTAGTCAACGCCAGACCCTTATCAGTGCTGGTGAGCGGGCTGCTAATGAGCAAATACCCGCTATCAAACGCTTAATTAACGCTAAAACGTCTAGCAAATATACAAAGCTTCAGTAAACCCTTTGGCGGCGCTCGATAACGAACGTCAATGCCTGAAGTTGATTGTTAAATGTAGCCCAAGTTTAGTCGTTGAAGTATCTTACTGATTGACTATAAATGGTTCATAAAATATGAATAGATCATAAAAAAGCACCGCCAATCTCAATGGCAGTGCCTCGTTATACTATTAGGGCGTGTTGAACATTCACAAATACGCACTGCTGATCGCTACTAGTTTATCAAAGCTGTGTTCTAGTCGTCGTTAAAAT
>NZ_JADQAL010000042.1:0-23657 GCF_022129275.1 Psychrobacter sp. Ps3 | reverse complement strand
AGAACGACTAAACTTACTATTTTTATCTGCAAATCGCCTAAAAAATAGTCTCTGTTAGTGCCATGGTCGAATGTTCAACACGCCCTAATCGATGCTTCTCAACTGTTATAAGATAATGCAAACAGCTGACTATGACAATAATTGTGCAACTGCTGTGCCAATATATACGTTAAATCATAATAAACAGGCATTTTGCCAGTGGATACGCCCTAAAACAAGCTAATTTATCATATTAAGAGGACAGCTTTCGCTTTTATCATTGTTCACCTTGTTTAAAAAAGCCTCTTTACAACGCAAAAACGCACTATAAAAGTGCTTTCTTGAATTTAGATGCCAAAACAGTGCAACTAATTAGTGATACAACTAATTAATAGTGCAGCTGACTATCTTCAATCTATACTATCTCTCCACGATAGCTATTTTTAAATAGACAAAGCGCATTGGCACCATTACTAGCCGATGCGCTTACGAGTTAATACCCTAGAAATTTGCTCGCGCAAAAAATAGTGGTAAGATAGCAAAGCGAAACACCAGCCGCAAACCGTCCATTTAATATGAGTAAACGCTAATGATTCTAATGATCGACAATTACGACAGCTTTACGTACAACATTGTACAGTACTTCGGTGAACTACAGCAGGACATCACCGTCTGGCGTAACGATCAAGCCACAATCGAGCAGGTCAAAATGCTGGCCCCTAAGCTTATTGTCATCGGTCCTGGCCCTTGCGATCCCGATCGTGCTGGTATCTCATTGGAGCTGATTGATACCTTTAAAGGTGTGATTCCGATATTAGGTATCTGCTTGGGTCATCAAGCTATCGGCCAAGCTTTTGGCGGTCAAGTCGTCAAAGCCGGCGCAGTCATGCATGGCCGCGTGTCCTCGGTTTATCATAACCACCAAGGCGTGTTTAAGAATTTAGCAAACCCGACTGATTTTACTCGTTATCACTCATTAGTTGTAGACAAAGCGAACCTGCCCGATTGCCTAGAGGTCACCGCTTGGACCCAAAACACTGATGGTAGCATTGAGGAGATTATGGGCGTGCGTCATAAACAATTCGCCATTGAAGGGGTGCAGTTTCACCCAGAATCAATCTTAAGTACAGCAGGCTACCAGCTGCTAAATAACTTTTTGCAAACTCATAATCTAGCAGTTTTAGACGCAGATGAGTTACCGCAAGTGGGTTAATAGCTGTCAATACGGATAGCTTACTATTACATCCAATGATAATAAACAAAACACATAATAATAAGTGAGGTATCATGAGTGCCGAAAATACGACTGAGTCCCTAACCCAAAGCACGCCAGAGCAGATTACCGAACTCTCAGAAGAGCAAGTCCACAAGTTGCTGACCTCGGCTTTAGATCGGATATTACAGCGGATTGATCTGACCTTTGATGAGATGCGCGAGGTGATGCTTATCATCATGCAAGGCAGATGTAGCGATGCTTTGATGGGTGCTATCTTGACTGGTCTACGAATGAAAGGCGAATCTATCGACGAGATTACCGCTGCTGCGAGCGCCATGCGTAATTTAGCGGCGAACATCGAGCCTAAAGGTTGCGATTATTTAGTCGACATCGTTGGTACTGGCGGTGATGGTGCAAATTTATTTAACGTCTCCACCGCCTCTGCCTTGGTCACCGCTGCTGCAGGCGCACAAGTTGCCAAACACGGCAACCGCGGAGTTTCAACCAAATCTGGCAGCTCAGACTTATTAGAGCAAGCCGGTATCAGCTTAGCGCTAGACCCTGCCCAAGCGCTTAAGTGTATCGAAGATGAAGGGATTGGCTTCTTATTCGCTCCCAATCATCATAGCGCCATGCGTTACGCCAATCCGGTGCGCCGCGCCTTAAAAGCACGGACTATCTTTAATATTTTGGGGCCTTTAACTAACCCTGCTGGCGTGCCTAATTTAGTTATTGGCGTTTTTACCGCTCAGCTGTGTGAGCCGCTGGCTAAGGTTATGAAAAACTTAGGCGCCGAGCACGTGATGGTCGTCGGTGCCAAAGACGGTTTAGATGAAATTAGCCTTGCCACCTCCACTACCGTCGCTGAGCTCAAAGACGGCGAGATCACGGTCTATGAGATGATGCCAGAAGATGCTGGAGTGGAGTCACAAACGCTTATCGGCCTCGATGTCGACTCTCCTGAGCAAAGTCTTGAGCTTATCAAAGCGGCTTTATCTGGTGAAGAAACTCATGACCGCTCTGTTATAAAAGCGCGTGATATGATCGCCCTCAATGCCGGCGCCGCTATCTATACCGCAGGGCTCGCGAGCAACTATCCAAATGGCGTCAGCCGCGCGCAGAAGGTGATCCAAAACGGCAGTGCTTTAACTAAGCTTAATTCCTTAGCCGCTTACACTCAGCAGCTCGCCGCGCAAGCTTAATTGTCATTTAGCTCCTTCTCAATCGCTCTTATCTATCGTTTTAATTATTATCCCTAATTATGGATATCACCATGACTGCAAGTACCATAACCGATAGCAACATTCCCTCAGTGTTACAGCGCATTGTCGCCACCAAACAGCTAGAGGTAGCTGCCGCCAAAAAACAGCGCTCACTAGCACAGCTAAAGGCCGAATCTGAAAAGGACACGCAGCCTCGCCGCGGCTTTGCCAGTGCTTTACGCGCAGCTGATATCGGGATTATCGCTGAGATCAAACGAGCCTCGCCTTCTAAAGGGATTATCAATCACAATTTCTCGCCCGCTTTATTTGCCCAGCAATACGAGCAGGCCGGCGCTAGTTGTCTATCCGTACTGACCGATCGTGACTATTTTCAAGGCGATGATCAGTACTTATTGCAAGCTTACAATGCGGCAAGTCTGCCGGTATTGCGCAAAGACTTTATGATTGATGTCTATCAAATCTATGAGTCGTACTTGCTGGGCGCGGATTGTATCTTATTGATTATGGCTTGCCTTGACGATGCGCAAGCTGGTCAGCTACACGCGCTAAGCCTTGAGCTGGGTATGGATGTGCTGATAGAAGTTCATACGAGTGATGAGCTTGAGCGCGCGCTACAACTGCCACGCTCCAAGCACAATATCTATGGTATTAATAACCGCGATCTAAATACTTTTGAGGTGGACCTACAAAACACCCTAAAGCTTAAAGATAGTCTGATTAAAACCTTAGCTGACGATGATTCGGCTATAGAGCCCCTTATCGTTACTGAAAGCGGCATTCATAGCAGCGATGATATCGAGCTGATGCTAGCGCAAGGTATTCAGCACTTCTTAATCGGTGAGCAGTTTATGAAAACCGATCATCCAGGACAAGCGTTACAATCCTTACTTGCGAGCGTCAATACACAAGCGTAAAGTACACCTACTTATAGCGCTGTGAGAGCACTGCAGCTTAAAAGCTTCCTTATTTATTTTATCAACAAAACAGACTTATACTTATTATGGCAAACTCTCTATTTTCAAAAGAAATGCAAGATCAGCTCAAAGAGCTCAAAGGACAACTCAGTAAAGGCCGAGATACCAATAGCCCTGAAGGCGAAAATCAAAAGCCCACTGAGCCTGTCGCTTTGCCAACGCAAAAGCAAGTCAAAAAGACGGTCAAGCAGATGGACAGCGAGCATGTCGACGATGACAAAGTGCTGTTTATGCAAGCGATGCATGGTGTTCAGCAACTAGAAGACAAAAATGTACGCTCACCAGTCAAAGCGAATAAAGCTGGCAAACCTGACGCGGCGACCTTGTCGAAACGTGCTGCCGCGCAAGGCAACGAAGACGGTGATCTAAGTACTGGCCTATCAGATATGCAAGCGCTATTGAACCCAGTTGCGAGCGAAGCTTATCTCTCTTATAAGCAGCCAACGCTACAAAACAAAGTCTTTACTCAGCTCAAGCAAGGTAAGCTTCGTTGGTATGACGCGGTAGATATCCACGGCTGCACCATCGAAGAGGCGCGCGAAGCCATGACTCAGTTATTGGTGCAAGCTAAGCGAAATAACGAAACCATGGTAAAAATTGTCCATGGTAAAGGCTCTGAGGCTATCTTGAAGACTTGCGTTAATGGTTGGTTACGTCAGCTTCCAGAAGTGCTAGCGTTTTGTTCAGCGCCGCCAAAAGATGGCGGTAACGGTGCGGTTTTAGTACTACTAAAGAAACCTAAAGCAGATAGTGAATAAAGTATAAGTGTGTTAATAGAGGACTGCATAACGCGGTCCTTTTTTGTGACTGGTTTATGGATAATTTACAGCTCGTTTATAATTAGGAGCGCTCATTATGAGCATGACTACCCTTGATAGCTCAGCTGAGCTAAAAACACATATTCAAGCGCTTATCGAATTAGAACCCAGGTTTGCGCCTGTTTATGAACAAGTCGGTGTGCCAAGTTTACGGCGTAATGAAGGCGGGTTTGCAGCCTTACTACGAGCGATAGTCGGGCAGCAATTATCCGTGGCGGCGGCTAGTAGTATTTGGCAAAGGTTGGTGGATGCAAACCTAATAACGCCAAAGACGCTTATACAAGCCGATGATGAGGACTTAAGAGCGCAAGGACTTTCCAGACAAAAAATCCGCTATGTGCGCTCTTTGGTAGATCATGATATCGACTATCAGGCACTCACAACAATGAGTGATGGCGAGGTCATTGACACTTTGACTGCAGTTACCGGTATAGGGCGCTGGACCGCTGAGATGTATTTACTCTTCTCTTTGGGCCGCGCTGATATCTTGGCTGTCGATGACTTAGCGATTCGAGTCGCTGCCATGGCACTGCTAGAGTTGCCCGAGCGCCCTACTCCAAAACAGCTCAAAGTAGCAACGCAATCTTGGTCGCCTTATCTTAGCGCCGCAAGCTTATTGCTGTGGGCATACTATGGCGGGCTAAAAGATAAAGAAGCGATGCCGGTATAAGTGCCGGTAACGTCGCTATAAACGCTTATTTTATCGCCGTTTTGTGCATAAGTAATGAGAGTTAATGCTTGTTCCAAGGCTGATTCCAGATAGAGATATTGAAGCTTTTTTTAGTGCGCTCAAAGTGGCGTTTGGCCAGTCTCAGTGTGGTAATTTGCTTAGACTTATTGGGATTACTGACTTTATCTTTGGCCAGCTTTGCTGCTTTTTTCTCTTTTGTCGCCCTCTTGCGACTATCTGTTTTGCTATCCATCTGACTACTATCAGAGCTATCTGCCTGAGCCGATGTCTCGGCAAACTGCGCATCGCTATCCTTCTGAGCAATTACAGCTTGCCTGCTTACTTCGTCCGCTGAGCCATTGTCAGTAGTGTCAGTTTGCTCATCAGAGATAGCATCAGCAGTCTTAGGCTCTGAATGGCTATCGAAATCACCTTGATTGACAAGTAACTGCTGCGTGGGTAGTGCGTGCTCCACTTTGTAGTCTTTGACTTTGCTCAATACATCGACTAATAAGGTATCTTGCTTGCCATAAAACTCAATCGTATCGAAGGCATTGATATAGGCTCGTAGCTGGATAACATAACAGTCTTGACGCAGCTCCAAGATATTGGCCTGATTCCATTCTTTGTTGGTCAGTTCATGCTCTTTGAGTAGCGTATCTAAATCGTTGACCATCTCAAAGATCTCATTGATATCGGCACTGCGTTTAATATATAAATTATGCAAAAACTGGAACATATCACGCGAGGTAAAGTTTTCAATTTGCATGGAAGAAAAGTCGCCATTAGGTACAGTGACAATCGTTCGGGTTAAAGTACGCACGCGAGAAGAGCGAATACCGATATCGATAACAGTCCCCTCATAAGTACCAAACTTACAATAGTCGCCTATGCGTACCGGCGAGTCCGCGACCACCACGACACTACCGACCAAGTTTTCAATAGTCTTTTGCGCACCAAGTGCTAAAGCTAGACCACCGACACCTAGAGCAGCAATACCCGTGGTCAAATCAAAGCCCAAATTACCAAAGATGACAATTACGGCAAAGATAAGCAGCAGCGCTTTGGTTAACTTACGCATCAGTCCTAGAATAGAGACGCGCTCAATGTAGTTCTTTTTATAGCTTAGATTGACGGCGCGAGTAAATATCACATCTACCATACGTAGCAGCAGCCAAGTCACCGCGACCCAAGAAGCAATATCCGTGAAGCGATTGATTGGCTCACGCAGCGTCACAGACACTCCCGAGTAGACCATGACCTCAGAGAGTATCAATGCCATGATGACGACTGAAAGCGGCAGAATAATTTTATCTGGTAGCGGTAAAGGCTGACCGCGCACTCGAGGATAAGCGATACGCAAAAAGTGGTAGCAGAGCCATACTGCGATATAAGTGACTAAAAAGCTACCCAAAGCTAGCATGATAGCAGCCACCAAATCTGCCAACTGATAGCCGAATAACTTTTCGTCCTCTAAGCTCTCCATGGTATAGCGAGAGATGAGCGTCGGTTCCGTGTTTTCAATCACATCTGGCACTAAGCTTAGCGTACCGCTAGAGAACTGCCAGTACTGCTTACCATTTTCAGCGACGACTCGCTCTAGTATGAGCGAGACATTCTTATCGTTGATATTGATGTTACCGACTTTTTCTTGATTGGGCGGCAGCTGATCGGCAAGGTTGCCCTCTGGCGTATTATTGATTTGCAAATCAGGCTGAAAACGCCCTCCTGCATCTAAAGCCTGCTTAAACTGGCGAACGATAGGCGTTGGGTTATCTGATTTGGACAAATTCAGATAATTACTCGCCAGTAAATAATCATTATCGCTCAAAGCATTGATAAAGCTTTGTACCGTTTGTCTAGGGGTATCGCGCCCAAAAGAATCTGGTATTGGGGCACGAGCGCTACCCTCACTATCCTCACTAGCATTATTACTGCCGACGCCCAAAGCGTTTGGCTCTGCTGCGAATGCAGGCGCCGATGGTACTCCTAACAGTATTGCTAGCAGTAGCGTAATCATCGTGAAGATCTTGAGTGACAGTGTCGGTGCTGTGGCTGACTCTTTGTGACGCGCGATAGACAAAACGGACCTCATCATTTAGTTATTGGGCTCGGTAAGCTGATTTTGAGTGAGTATAAACTTGAGTGGGTATAAAGTAGTTAAAACACTACAGCATGAAACCCTTGCTATGATAACAATTATTTATTACTGAAGTATTTATGTTTACCTTTTTTTAGGCACATTACTTTGTCAGCTACAAACACCTCGATTCAGTTATTCAATTTTTATAAAAAAGCGCCTCTGCCAATTCGTGGCCAGACTTATCTTAGTTCATTTGCTTACTTATCTAAATGAGCAGCACTCAGTTTATACTGAATAATTATTGGCTTAAAAACGCTTGCAAACCGTTATAATTCAGCAATAATAAACGCTTTATAAAGGCATTGCTTTTTTAGCAGCGCCAGTATTGCTCTGTTTCTTTCAAGCCTTTATTTAACTTTTATAATTTTTAACCACTTCTTTGTGATTGGTATTTTCTCGGCTCCCTTTTGATTTGATAATTTTGGAAAACACTATGCTATTTCTAGCTCCTCCCGCCTCTTATCTACGACTTTGTATTTTGAGCACACTCGGTTTATGCGCTATGAGTGCTACCGCAGCGACTGCCAACCCAATTAGCGATGACTCGTTGCCACAGGTTGAGCTTGACGAGATCGTGGTCACTGCGACGCGTACACCGACTAAAACAAGCAATGTGGTTGCGCAGACACGGGTGATTGATAAGGAAGAGCTACAACGTTATCAAGGTCAGACGGCTTTAGAGATATTGCAGCGCCAACCAGGTATTAGCCATTACTCTAACGGCGGTATGGGTTCAGTATCAAAAATATACATGCGAGGCTATGAAGGTAAGCAAATATTAGTGCTTATTGACGGTATACGCTATAGCTCGCTAAGCGCTGGTGGGGCTACGCTAAGCCTATTACCTGCTGATCAAATTGAGCGTATCGAAATATTATACGGTGCTTCAGGCTCTAGCATCTATGGCGCAGACGCAATGGGTGGCGTTGTTCAAATATTTACTAAAGGCAGCAACGTTGAAAAAAGCCAATTCTCGATTACAGCTGGTGTAGGTTCTAACGATCAATATACTTATGGTGCAGCAGCACAGTTTGCTAATAACGAAGGTACTACATTAAGTCTGTCAGCTAGCCATAATGAAACTAATGGCTTTAACGCAAAACTTCCAAGTGCTTATGGTTTTAATCAAGACAATGATGGCTATGAAAGCGATAATGTCAGTCTTGCTTTAAACCAACGTATCAATGAGCAATGGTCAACAGGTGTTAGTGCTTTATACAGCAAATCAACTATTGAATTTGATAATGGAGCGACACGAGACGATTATTCTGACCAAGAAAATGGAGCTGCTCAAGCCTTTGTTGATTGGCGTTACTTGCCTGGCTCATCAGTGAAATTACAATACGGTCATTCTATTGATAAACTGGATAACAAGTTTGGCGATATATTCGATACCAAACAAGATCAAATTAACTTAATTGGTAAGCATAGACTACCCGTTGGACAAGCTATTTATGGTTTAGAATACCTAGACCAAAGTTTAGACACTACAGCTTCTGGATATAATATTGAAGACCGTGATGTAAAAAGTGCGTTTTTAGGCTATCTGCTAGCTAATAATCAGTTTGATGCTCAAGCCAATATACGCTTCGATGATAACTCGCAGCATGGCGACCAAACCACTTATAATTTAGGTGGCGCTTATCATTTCAACCCGAGCTTACGTATTGGTGCTAACTACGCTAAAGGCTTCCGCGCTCCTGATTTTAACGAATTATATTATCCAGGCTCCGGAAATCCTAGACTAAATGCTGAAACTAGTGATAACTATGAAGCTTTCATCGAATATGAGACATTGCTACAATCCACACGCTTGACAGGTTATCATAACAAAGTTGATGATTTAATTAACTTTAATGCGCTATACGATAGTAATGGAAAATATATTGGTGGTAGTTATGAAAACATTGAACAAACAAAAACTAAAGGGGTTTCATTAACTTCAGATTGGGTTATCAATAATTATCTGCTTGGAGGTAGTTATGACTATCAGCAAGCTAAAGATGATAGCGGTAAAGCCAATGATGGTAACTTTCTTGCTATTCGTCCTGAGCATAAAGGCCTAGTCTACATGGGATATCGTTTACCAAGCTTAGATATTCGTGCTGAATATCAGTATGTAGATGATTACTATAGTGGCACTGATAATACTGATGCACAACTCGTTGACAGCTATGGCTTGTTGAATATTAGTGGCAACTATCAGTTAACCAATAACCTAACTATGACCGCGCGTCTTAATAATGTTACTAATAAGAAGTATATTACCTTACCTGGTTATAACACCGACGGCACTAACTTCTTCACGTCTTTAACCTATAACTGGTTCTAAGCCTGTCTAGCAGTATAAAAATCCTGTCGTTATCAAAATAAATTAAGGTCATCACTCGATGGCCTTTTTTGTATGAGTAAATACTCCAAACGCTTACTATTTATATCAAGCAAAAGGTGACAATTAACCACTCATCTATTACAATAACGACCTCCGAGAGGTGTTGCGCCATAATAGTGATTTACTGCATTAACATTCTATAGTTATGCAGTCACAGGTTATGTTAGGCTCGGTTAACTGTCGAGAGACCATGTTTTTGGTCACTCACAGCGCAAACAACGGCACCTGCGTTTTTATTCTTTTTATCATTCGTTAACCACTGATAGGAGCATATTATGGACGCAGTGTCTACTACACCCTCTGCCCATACGATCGATCCCTCTTTTACTGACTATAAAGTCGCTGACATCAGCCTTGCTGATTATGGTCGCCGCGAGATCACCCTTGCTGAAGCTGAGATGCCAGCCCTAATGGGTCTGCGTCGCCGCTACGAAGCCGATCAGCCGCTTAAAGGCGCCAAAATCGCCGGCTGTATTCACATGACAATCCAAACTGCTGTGCTTATCGAGACGCTTACCGCGCTTGGTGCCGAAGTACGCTGGACCTCTTGTAATATCTTCTCAACCCAAGACCATGCAGCCGCCGCTATTGCAGCAGCTGGTATCCCAGTGTTCGCTTGGAAAGGCGAGACTGAAGAGGAGTACGAATGGTGCTTGCGTCAGCAAATCCACGTTGGCGGCGAAGAATCAGGCCAGCTTTGGGATGCCAACTTAATCCTAGATGATGGCGGCGATTTGACAGCACTTGTTCACAATGACTATCCGCAAATGCTCGATATTATCCATGGTATCTCTGAAGAGACCACCACGGGTGTACACCGTTTGGTTGAGATGCTGAATAAAGGCGAGCTCAAAGTACCGGCCATCAACGTCAACGACGCGGTCACGAAATCTAAGAACGACAATAAATACGGCTGCCGCCATAGCTTAAACGATGCTATCAAACGCGCCACTGATATGTTCTTAGCTGGTCGTCGCGCTCTAGTCATCGGTTATGGTGATGTTGGTAAAGGCTCAGCACAAAGCTTACGTCAAGAGGGCATGATCGTACGAGTATCAGAAGTTGATCCTATCTGTGCCATGCAGGCTTGTATGGATGGCTATGAGGTATTATCACCTTATATCAATGGCGATAACACTGGTGGTAGCGACAGCATCAACACGCGTCTACTACAAGATACCGATCTAATTGTTACCACTACCGGTAACTATCACGTGTGTGACAAGCATATGCTAGCGGCATTAAAGTCAGGCGCTGTAGTTTGTAACATCGGTCATTTCGATACCGAAATCGATACTCAGTTCATGCGTGATAACTGGCGCTGGAGTGAGGTTAAGCCGCAAGTCCATCAAATCTTCCGCTCAGACGATGACAATGATTATTTGATCTTGCTCGCTGAAGGCCGCTTGGTCAACTTAGGTAACGCAACCGGTCACCCATCGAGAGTAATGGACGGCTCATTTGCCAATCAGGTACTCGCGCAGATGTATCTATTCGATGAAAAATTCGCTGATCTGCCCGTTGATGAGCGTTTTGATAACTTATATGTCAGAGTATTGCCCAAAAAGCTTGACGAAGAAGTCGCAGCAGCGATGGTTGCAGGCTTTAACGGTACCTTGACGAAGCTGACCGAAAAACAAGCCGAGTATCTAGGTGTACCTGTCGAAGGGCCGTTTAAGCCTGAAGAATACAAATACTAAACCCAAGGAATGTGACTATGAGTAAGCCTGCTTTCTCCTTTGAATTCTTCCCGGCCAAAACTGAGCAGGGACATGAGAAGCTACTCACTACCTTTGATGAGCTCAATCAGTTGTCACCAACGTATTTTTCAGTGACCTATGGCGCTGGCGGCTCGACTCGTGATCGTACTTTGAGTATCGTACAGGCATTACTTGAGCGCAGTGATACGCCAGTGGCTCCGCACATCTCTTGTATCGGTGACGATAAGGCAGAGATTGCTGAGCTGCTAGATCTTTATAAAGCTTTAGGTATCACCCGTCTGGTGGCGCTACGTGGCGACTTACCTTCAGGTCAAGTCGGTATGGGTGAGCTGCCGTTTGCTTTGGATTTAGTCAAGTTTATCCGCGAGCACTCGGCTGATCATTTTCATATCGAAGTCGCCGCATACCCTGAAATGCACCCGCAAGCCAAAAGCTTCTTATTCGATATTGACAACTTAGTCAATAAGTATAAAGCGGGCGCAGATACAGCGATTACGCAGTTCTTTTATAACGCGGATAGCTACTTGCACCTACGTGACGCGCTTGAGCAGCGCGGTATTGATACCGTAGCGCAGCCCTTAGTCGCCGGTATTATGCCGATTACCAACTCGAGCAATCTGATACGCTTTGCAGACAGCTGCGGCGCTGATATCCCGCGTTATGTGCGCCGCCAGCTAGCTGACTTCGGCGATGATCGCAAAGCCATTCGCGAGTTTGGTTTTGATGTTGTCTACCGTCTCTGTGAGCGCTTGATTGCCGAGGGCGTACCGGCGATGCATTTTTATAGTATGAACAAGGTTGAGCCAAATAAGCGCTTGGTTGAGGCTTTAGGTCTCGTCTCTGATGAGTTGGTTTCTAATGATTTGAGCACTAAAACCTTGAGCTCTGAATCAGCTAGCGTATAAAGCTATAGATAAAGTCGCTCATTGCTATATTAGCTTAAGCAAGTATAATTACTGGTACTCTTGGAGTGCCAGTTTTTTTTGGTTGGTCTTTTTATCGTATTTTATCCTGATAGGAACTCTTTAGCGTGCGACGTTTTTTTTATGCCACTAATAACAATGAATATCCAAAGCTTAGCAGCATAGTCATAGGCCAAAACCTTGAGCTGACTGCGGCCATCGCTCACCATTGGTGCCGCGTACTGCGAGCCAATATCGGCGATCAAGGTATACTGTTCGACGGTTTTGGCGGCGAATATCAAGTCGAGCTACAAACCATTAGCAAAAAACAAGCGACAGCTACCCTACTCGCTTATCATGATATCGATCGCGTAGCCCCCGTGACGACTAAGATCGGCTTAGTTATGAGCCGCGGAGAGCGTATGGATTATGCAATCCAAAAATCAACAGAGCTTGGGGTAACCGCGATTCAACTGCTCAGCAGCCAACATGGCGAAGTCACCCTCAAGCCGGCGCAAGTCGAGAAAAAGCTTGCGCACTGGCAGCAAATTGCTATTGCCGCCTGTGAGCAATGTGGCTTGAATCGCGTGCCACTAATCTTAGCTCCTTTGCCCATTCAGCAGTGGTTAACGCAAAACGAGGCTGACAATAGTATGGATGCAGCAGATATGTCATCATCATCTTTGTCATCAGCAGTCAGCGCCAACCTCTCTACCCTAAGCCAAGATGAGTATTATCAGAAACTTAAGCGCCCCGTGGATTTGCGTTTGCAATTGAGCGTGCCTGCCGCCGATCAGCCTTTGATGCCAGCTGCGCTCAAAGAAGTATTAGCGATACCAAATCCTTATCTGCAGCTCCTCATAGGCCCTGAGGGAGGATTAAGCGTCGAAGAATGCCTGCAAGCAGAGCAAGTCGGGTTTTTGCCTTGGCAAATCGGCGAGCGCGTACTGCGTACTGAAACTGCGCCCGTCGTCGCGCTGTCTACTTTATATGCTCTGTCACAATCAGCTTTGTCTCAGGCTTAGTCCGCTGAGCCTTAACGGTATAGACTAGCACTTTTAAACAAGGATAAGTCAAGCACTATAAAACAATAGTTCGTTCAGTCTACAGCAACATTTTTATAAACCTTTTTGTTTATAATGGTTGTTTGACACCACTAATTGGTACACAGCCTAATGTTTTTATTACGAGATTCGCCATGACGCCTTTTGAGCCTCTCTCAGTCATGTCCAAACAACATCTGCTCACTAACTATTATCAGCAGCGAGATCAGGCTGTCTTTATTTTGGACGCGGACAAGCGCTATGTATCGATGAATAGTGCCTATGAGAGACTCACCGGCTACCGTGAAAATCTGCTTATTGGCTATCCTTTTGGCACTTTTATCACTCAGTGCCTCACAAAACATAAGCTTGAGATTTTAAAAGACTTGGCTAGCCATCTAGCACATCATAATAGCTACAAAAAAACCTTTACCTTACCCAATAAAGACCATCAAGTTTTAGATTACCTTATCGTCTTTCAACAGTCTACCATCGACGATAAGGTTTTTTATATTGGTACGCTACAAGACCCTACCTGCAACCAAGTCAAAGAGCCGCGATCAGAGTACTTGCTAGGTGAAGATAAGACAGATAATCTTTATACCAATAACAAACCCTCAGCAAGTCTACCCGATCAAAAGCAGCTACTTGCCCAAGCTATTGCTGATAATCAATTCGTCGCATACTATCAGCCAAAATTCAATCTAGCGACCAAATCTATTGTGGGGTTTGAGGCTTTAGTTCGCTGGCAACATCCAACTCGCGGGATTTTAAAACCCAAAGACTTTATCGCTGATATCATCAGTTATGGTCTCTCCTTTGCGCTATTTTCTCAGTTATCAGAGCAAGCCGCGCAGCTGTTAGTTCAATGGCAAGGCATGCAATGTACCCAGCATATTTGCATCAATGCTGATGCTGCCGAATTTAGTCATCCTGACTTTAACAAGGTCATTAGCCAGTTATTAGCTCGTTATCATATCGATCCGTATCGTCTGCATATAGAGATGACTGAATCATCGCTGCTGCCTAGCAATGATAATATAAAGCAGCGCCTCACCGAGCTCAAAGCACTCAAGGTTTGTCTTGCGCTAGATGACTTTGGTACCGGCTACGCCTCTTTGAGTTATTTACAACAGTACCCTTTTGACTTCATCAAGATTGATAAAAGCTTTGTCTCTGAGCTTAACTCAAACCCAACTCAGCAAGCTATTGTGCAAGCGATATTAGACTTAGCGCTTGCTTTGGATATGCAAGCTGTCGCTGAGGGCATAGAAACGGAGCAACACTATGAGCAGCTGCGTAAGATGGGCTGCTTATATGGACAAGGATATTGGCTCGGCCGTCCGGTTGATGCACAAGCTGCCACTCAACTGCTTGAGAGCTCAAATCACTAGCTCAAGCTACAATATTCGAATAAACAATTGACGCTAATGCTTATCCCGTAAAGGTTGCAAGGCAGGTTGATGACTTATCAGTATTAGCTCAAAACTTGTATAATGGCTTCTGAAAGCCTATCTTTTAGGGGTAAGCGTTGAAGGTCGAGTAATACTGTCACCGGCCTATTTTTCAGACCTCTATGGTTATCATTATAGTTATCCCTCTTTGATGGTTATCATGGCAATTTTAGATAGCTAATATCAGCACTTTTCATCGATAGTAAACGGCTATAGGTATAGACCGTCATTGGCTACATCCAAAAACAAAGGACAAAATAACATGCAATACAAAGCGCCCCTACGTGATATTCAATTCGTCATGCATGAGCTGCTTGATAGTGAAAGCCACTATAAGCGTCTTCCAAAGTTCCAGGAAGCAGATCGCGATTTGATGAACAGTTTGTTTGAGATGGCAGCAAGCTTTGCAGAAAACGAGCTATCGCCATTGAATCAAAGCGGTGACGCCGAAGGGTGCCATTTTGACAATGGAAAAGTAACCACGCCTAAAGGCTTTAAAGAAGCTTATAAACAGTACTGCGAGCTTGGCTTCCCTGCTTTATCTGCCGAAGAAGAGTTTGGTGGACAGAACCTACCATTCTCTTTATCAACTGTTATTAATGAGATGGTAGGTACAGCGAACTGGTCATTTTCTATGTATCCTGGACTGTCTCATGGCGCTATTCAGACCATCGAACACCATGGCACTGATGAGCAAAAAGACACCTACCTTGAAAAAATGGTCACCGGTGAATGGTCAGGTACGATGTGTCTGACCGAAGCACATGCAGGCTCTGATCTGGGTATCATTCGCACCAAAGCGCAGCCCAACGACGATGGTACTTACAGCATCACTGGGCAAAAGATCTTTATATCGGCTGGCGAGCATGACTTAACGGATAACATTATTCATATCGTGTTAGCTCGTCTACCAGGCGCGCCTGCTGGCACTAAAGGCATCTCATTATTTATTGTTCCAAAAATCAATGTCAATGCAGATAGCAGCTTGGCTGAGCCAAACCAAGTCTCTTGTGGATCTATTGAGCATAAGATGGGCATCAAAGCCTCTGCTACTTGTGTGATCAACTTTGATGGTGCAACTGGTTATCTGATTGGCCCTGAAAACCGCGGCTTACAGTGCATGTTTACTTTTATGAACGTGGCACGTATTGGTACTGCTGTTCAAGGCGTAACTGCTGCTGAGTATGCATTCCAAGGCTCACTTCCTTATGCAAAAGATCGTTTAGCGATGCGCTCGCTATCAGGAGCCAAAGCGCCAGAAAAAGCGGCAGATCCTATCATTGTTCATCCCGCAGTACGCAATATGCTCTTGACCGAAAAGGCATTTGCAGAAGGCGGACGTGCTTTGATCTATTATCTCTCACACTTTGCCGACACCGTAGCTAAAGGCGAAGGTGAAGATCGTGAATTTGCTGATCAGATGTTGTCGTTACTGACACCGATTGCCAAAGCCTTCTTGACTGAGACAGGGCTTGAAGCGGCGAACCACGGTATTCAGGTCTATGGCGGTCATGGCTTTGTCAGTGAATGGGGGATGGAACAAAACGTTCGTGATACGCGTATTTCCTGCTTATACGAAGGTACAACCGAGATTCAGTCTATTGACCTATTGGGTCGTAAAGTACTGGGCTCGCAAGGCAAACTACTTGCCAACTTTGTCACTATCATTCAGCAGTTCTGTGATGAGAATAAAGACAATGATGACATGGCACAGTTTACAGCGCCGCTCATGCAGCATGTCAAACAATGGGGTGAGCTGACTACTGAAATTGGTAAGCAAGCTGCTGAAAATCCAGAAGCAGTTGGCGCTGCAGCGGTGGATTACTTATATTTCAGTGGCTACGTGACTGTCGCTTACCTATGGGCACGTATGGCATTAGTCGCGCAAACTGAGCTTGCCAACAGCAATAGCGAGCAAGCCTTCTATGATGCAAAAGTCAAAACAGCGCAGTTCTATTTTGCCAAATTGCTCCCTCGCACCGCTACTCATGCGCAGCGTATCGGCACGGGTGTTGCGCCATATATGAGTATGGATGTTGAGCAGTTTGCTTTTTAAGTTGCCATTATAATGAGCGGTGAATTCGCTTGATCTTAATGAGTATTATCAGAGGCAACATACTTAAGTATGTTGCTTTTTTAGTATTATGAAGTCTTATGGCAGACTGTAGTGATCAGTCCTTGCTGTCTATTAACTATACTTTAGTTGT
This sequence comes from Psychrobacter sp. Ps3, assembly GCF_022129275.1. Classification (NCBI taxonomy): domain Bacteria; kingdom Pseudomonadati; phylum Pseudomonadota; class Gammaproteobacteria; order Moraxellales; family Moraxellaceae; genus Psychrobacter; species Psychrobacter sp. Ps3. The sequence continues at coordinate 6,915 of NZ_JADQAL010000042.1, read as the reverse complement.
CTTATACTCTTTTAAGTCAAATTTAAGAACCACAAGGCTATTGTGAAACTTTTGGTGCACCCAGTATTCACGAACAAACACACATGATAATGCGCTAATTTGCTAAACTTTAATGATTGCAATGCTCTTAGTATGTTTGATAATCGATATGTTGACCTAGCTTGTCACATTTATCAGTACCTGATTTTAGCTGGACTCTAGGCCAGTTTCGCCACTGATACTTGCCCACTTTTTTACTACATTTGAATGAAAGGATTTTTTATGGCTGTTTATAATGCCCCTCTTAATGACATGCGCTTTATCTTAAACGATGTCTTTCGCGCCCATGAATTTTGGCAAAGTACTGATAAGCTTGCTCATGTTGACATGGATACTGTCGATATGATCTTAGAAGAGATGGCAAAGTTATCAAAAAATGTCTTATTACCAATCAACCGCAGCGGTGATGAAGAAGGCGCAACCTTTGAAGGTGATGGCGTAGTCACGACTCCTACTGGCTTCAAAGAAGCTTATAAGCAGTACGCTGAATCTGGTTGGGTGGGCTTGAGCGGTGATCCTGAGTACGGTGGTCAAGGCTTTCCTAAAATGGTCACGATGCTGACCGAAGAGATGATCTTTACCACTAACCAATCTTTTGCCCTCTACCCTAACCTGACGGTTGGCGCAACCCTATGTATGAACGCGGCGGCTAGTGAAGAGCAAAAAGAGACATATCTTGAGAAAATGTACGCCGGCGAATGGTCAGGTACGATGTGCTTAACTGAGCCGCACGCTGGTACTGATTTGGGTATTATCAAAACCAAAGCTGTGCCTAACGATGATGGTAGTTATGACATCTCTGGTACTAAAATCTTTATCACTGGCGGCGAGCATGACCTCACTGATAATATCATTCATTTGGTATTGGCCAAAACGCCAAACGCGCCAGAAGGTTCAAAAGGTATTTCTTTATTTATCGTGCCTAAGTTCTTGGTCAATGAAGATGGCAGCTTAGGCGAGCGCAACACCTTAGCCGTTGGCTCTATTGAGCACAAAATGGGCATCAAAGCCTCAGCCACTTGTGTGATGAATTTTGACAATGCTAAAGGCTGGATGGTCGGCGCTGAAAACACGGGCCTAGCGTCAATGTTTGTGATGATGAACTACGAGCGTGTCACTATGGGCTTACAAGGCCTTGGCGGTACTGAGCTGGCTTATCAAAACGCCGTTATCTATGCCAATGATCGTGGTCAAGGTCGTAGCGATACTCAATTACAAAGCCCAGAAAAGCCTGCCGATGCGATTATCCATCATGCGGACGTGCGCCGTATGTTACTTAATGCCAAAGCCAACTCTGAGGCGTCACGCTGCTTTGCCATGTATGTGGCACAGAATCTCGACAAAGAAAAGTTCAGTGATGATCCCGAAGTGGCTAAAGCAGCAGCAGCTCGCGTGGCTTTATTGACGCCTGTTGCTAAAGGTTTCTTAACCGATAAAGCGCTTGAAGCCACGATTGATTGCCAGCAAGTCTTCGGCGGTCACGGTTACGTGCGCGAATGGGGTATGGAGCAGATCGTTCGTGATACGCGTATCGCCCAGATTTATGAAGGCACTAACGGTATCCAAGCGCTTGATTTATTAGGCCGAAAAGTGGCGCGTAATAATGGCAAATATATCAATAACTTCTTAAGCGAGATTCGCGACTTTGTGAACAACATGCAAGCGGATCATCAAGTGAAGCAAGCGACACTAGCAGCGACTGACAAGATTGAAAACTTGACCACAACGGTACTTGCTAATATCGGTGAGCGCAAAAATGAGATCAACGGCTGTGCAGTAGACTTTATGCATGCCTTTGGTTATCTATGCTACTCGTATATGTTTGCGATGATGGTCGAAGCTGCTGACGGTAAAGAGGGTGAGTTTTATACCAATAAAGCCAAGCTTGCCGATTATTTCGTTGGCCGTATTTTGCCGCGCATCGATGCTCATGTACAGATGGTCGAGACTGGTAGTGATCCGATGATGGACTTTGATCTTGCATATTTTGAGACTGCTACTAACTCATAGGGCTACTTGCCAAATAATAGTTGACTAGTAGTTATTAAAAGCTATTTCATAAAAAAGGACAGTTCATTTCGAGCTGTCCTTTTTTTGTCCGTGTTTTTTGTCCATGTGACTTTGCTTTTTGAGCCTCGTAAATAACTGCTAACAAAATAATCAACCTTAAACGCTAGGTTACGATTAAAATATCGTGTGAGCTTACCTAGATCAGCAGCTGACTGAATGGTTGTTCATCTTTATCGCTAAACGGCCTGCTCTATAAAAACAACTAAGGATACCATGTGTCTGAAATAAAACGTATTTTACAGCAGATTACTGCTTTAAGTGATGTGCCAGAACCTTCGGTGCTCAAACGCTTAATCGATGAGCTGCGAGTCACTGACAAAAAGCCTGCGCTTGCCAATCAGAAGATACAGGCACTTATTGATATCTTGCAACAACATCCAGAATACGGAGATGGGCTTGCCAGCTTTGTGTTAAAGCTAATTACCGAATATCGTCAAATTGCTTTGTATACCGATACCGGTATCATGTCAGATCAGGGGTTTTTTAGTAGTTTACGACGACTGATAGGACATCGTTTTCTACCTTTGCTACCGCAAGAGGACTCTGTTGTCGAGCTGGTCAGCTATCTGTTTGACAAAAGCACTGATGAGCGCTGGCTTGCTCATATAGACAAAGATAAATGGGATACGCTAGTTGCCCTCCTACAGATTAAAGAGGAGCATTTAGACTTAGTCGCTACTGCCAAAAACAGCATACTAAACGCTATTATTATCCTCTCCTACCGAGTCAGCGGTATAGGTCTACACCCTGAGCTTATGGAGTCCTATCCACAAATACTGAACTATTCCGCCTCTTTTGTCGCGCAAAATCAAGAAGCGGTACTATTTGTCAATCAGTACCGTCAAGCGCATGAGCTTGACACTTTAACTGATATCACCCCTGAAAAGGCGGTGGATGCTGCACCGTTGTTGGTTATGTTAGAGCAATGTGAAGAGGTAGTAGCAACCGTTCGTAAGCGTATCTACAAGACGGGTATCTCTATTCGCTTAACCAATATGATGATGCGTCTTGAACAAAGTCTGCAGCGTATTCGTATCTTGACAGAGCTGGTTTCAGATGTAGACCATAAGCGTGACGGCGCTATCATTGAGCTGATTCAATCACTCATCAGTACCGCCAGTCGTCGTTATAGTATCGGCTATCTGATCGATAATAATACTAAGCTGCTCTCCAAAAAAGTCACCGAAAATGCCAGCCGCGTTGGTGAGCACTATATTAGCACTGACAAAGCCGGCTATAAAAAGATGTTCAAAAAGGCCTCTATCGGTGGTTTCTTTATTGCCTTTATGGCGACTTTGAAGATATCCGCTTATCACTTAGCCATTGCTCCAATGGGCCGTGCCTTTATTAATAGCATGATCTATGGCTTAGGGTTTGTCTTTATCCACGTCGTCCATGGTACGGTGGCAACCAAACAGCCAGCGATGACGGCAGCGGCTATCGCATCGACTATCTCTGATGGCTCCGGCAAAAAATCCCATCAGTTAACTAAGCTCTCTGAGTTGGTCGTCGATATTTTGCGCACGCAGTTTATCGCTATCATGGGTAATATCATGCTAGCGATACCAGTCGCCCTGCTTATCTCTTTTGCTTGGTGGCAATACAGTGGCGTGCCGATGATCGATCCTGATAAGGCCGCCAGCTTACTTCATGATCTCGACCCCTTTCGCTCTCTTGCCCTGCCTCATGCTGCCATTGCTGGGGTGTATTTGTTCTTGTCGGGCCTGATCGCTGGCTACTATGATAACTTGGCGGTTTATAACCATATAGGCGCGCGTATTCAGCGCCATAAGCTGCTAAAGTTCGTCTTACCAAAATCTTGGCTCATACGTTTGGGCGACTTTGTAGAAGCCAATCTCGGCGCGATTATGGGCAACTTTTTATTTGGTGTATTCTTAGGCAGTACCGCGACGATAGGCTTTATCTTTGGTCTACCTATTGATATTCGCCACATCGCCTTTGCCTCAGCCAACCTAGCTCATGGCCTGTTTAATTTACCCGCTGCTGATATGAGCTGGGGCTTAATTGCCATCTCGATTTTGGGAGTGGCCTTAATCGGTATTGTCAATTTAATGGTGAGCTTTTCGCTAGCGCTGTTTGTGGCCTTACGCTCAAAAGAAGTGCGCTTCTTTGAATGGAGTCGCCTCACACGGCTTGTTTTCGGTCATGTGATAAGCCATCCTTCTGACTTTTTTTGGCCCCGCCCCAAGCCAATGAGTTATGCTCGTATCGATAGACAAGGGCACATGATATTTGAAGACAACTCGGCACAAAAAGGTAAGCAAGCCCTACCAAGCAACTATGTAATAAGACGTCTATCTGATGTCAAAATATCACCAGAAGTGGTGCAATCGGTCGCGCAAGAAAATACCGATATTCATTACAACAACCCCGCTTCTGCTACGCAGGCAGACGTTACAAGAGCTTCAGTACAAAATAATACGCAAAATACAGCGCAGCACACTGGTGCTAATAACTCCAAAAAAGTTATCGACTTAGATGATGGGCTAAGAGATGAAGAGCTAAATAGCGTGCCTTATGCCAATGATATCCAATATGAGCGAATGACGAAGGCTTTAGATTCTGAAAACTTAGAATCAGAGACATCAGGGCCCAAAACCGTAACATCAAAGTCGGCAGCTCAATCTGATGAAAAAGCCGTTGGTAATGCGAAGTCGCCCTTGCCGAAACCTAAAAAGCCTCCCAAACTACCCAATTAATTAAGGTAGTTTGGACGGTTTAGCTCTAGACTGAAGACGGCAAATGAAGGTTAGACTATCTCTTTATATAGACGCTGTATTAAGGCTTAGGACAATGAGCGCTTGAGCGAATGACTTTACCATCGCTAAGTCGGTAGGTCAGTAGACAGTTACCCCAAACGCAGCCACCATCGAGCGCGCGAGCATGCGGTAAGTCCACATCTCCCTTTAGGGCTGCCCAATGACCGAATAATATCTTACGCGTCCGTGGCACCTGCCATTCAAACCAAGGCATAAAATCATCGGGCATGGCCTCCCCTAAGCTTGCGGTAAAACTAAATTCTAAGCTGCCATCTTGCTGGCATAACCGCATGCGCGTAAAGTAATTACTAATAGCGCGTAATCTGGTGTAGCCACTAATATCATCATGCCAAACGTCGGCTTTTTTGCTATATAAATTTGGTAGTAGCTTATCAAGAGTCTTTTTACTGCCTTGCAGCTGCGCTTCTAATTCTCTAGCATAGCCTGCCGCCTCATCAATACTCCAGTGCGGCGGAATACCCGCGTGCACTAGCACCGTTTGCGCGTTGGGATAAGTTAAGATCGGCTGATGACGCAGCCACTCTAATAACTCGTCGCAGTCCTTTGCGGCAAAGATAGGCGCGGTTTTATCTTTTTCCTTAAGTTTTGCCGCGCCGCGCCATACCGCGATTAGATTGATATCGTGATTACCTAGCACGGTCGCAGCAGCGCCTTGCTCGCACAGCACCTTTACGTGTCGCAAAGTGTTTAGCGAATCCTCTCCGCGTGCTACTAAGTCTCCTGCAAACCATAACTTGTCTTGTTTTGGATCAAAATCTAAAGTCTTTAGTAATTGCTGAAAGGCTGCATAGCAACCTTGTAGGTCGCCTATGACATACTGATGACGAAAACTCATAAAACCTCAAGAGTTGATTATTATTGCTAAAACGAAAAGCTTAATTTTTCAAAGTAAGTCTTAAAGAGCTAAAAAACACTAATACCCTACTTTGTTTTTATTACTCTGTAACCATTAAAGTGCCCGAGCGATTACTCAGGGTGACAAAGTCGCTAACACTTAAAGTCTCAGGCCGCGCTTGCGGATCTATAGCGCAAGCAGCAAAGTCATCTTCGTTTAGTGTGGGCAGTAAGGCTGATTGCTTAAAAATAGCACGTAGCGTTTTGCGGCGATGGTTAAAGGTTTCGCGAACGACGATAGCGAAATGATCTTCATCTTCAGCGACTACAGGCTTGGTAGTATGAGGCGTCAGACGAAAAACCGCGCTTGTGACTTTCGGCGGCGGATTAAACGCACCGCGCGGTACTGTCAGCAGATAGTCGGTCTCGCAGTGATACTGCATAATCACTGACAGACGGCCATAAGTTTTGCTACCGACATCTGCGGTAATACGTTCAACGACTTCTTTTTGCAGCATAAAATGCATATCTTCAATGACATCAGCAAACTCAAGCAAATGAAACAAAATTGGGGTAGAGATATTATAAGGTAGGTTGCCAACCACTCGCAGCTTGCCTTTCTCTTCGCTATACAACTCGCGATAGTCAACATCCATGGCATTGGCTTTAATAATCGTAAAGTTAGGATGGCTATTGGCACCTATGCGAATGCGTAAGCTATCTGCTAAGTCACGATCAAGCTCCACTACGCTCATAGCATTGACTTCCGCGAGCAGCGGCTCAGTCAAAGCTCCCATACCAGGACCAATCTCAATCAAATTATCATCGCGCTCCAGACGGATGCTATCGACAATCTGACGGATAACGCTGCTATCATGCAAGAAGTTTTGACCAAAGCGTTTACGCGGTTGGTGTTTGGCACTGCGCAAACTGGCCGAGAGAGTTTTAGCATCGAACGAAGGTTTTGACATAAAGGTTCTTTATATAAAATGAATAGATATACAGGGTTTGTGCAACAAAGCTGTATAAGCCTAAGCGCTTAACGTAATCAGAATTATAACATAGCTCTTGACTTCCTCCCCTCCCTAAAGTGAGGGGATTCCTACTAAAGACGGCCAAGCCCGACCGCGAGAATGTTTTTTGCTCCATTAACATCACGTTGATGGGTCGT
>NZ_JADQAL010000041.1:0-23942 GCF_022129275.1 Psychrobacter sp. Ps3 | reverse complement strand
GAACTATTTTAGCGATCAGCAGTGCGCATTTGTGAATGTTCAACACGCCCTAAGTTTATGCAAATAATACTCAAAAATATCCGCTTGCTCCGTTATCAAGTAGCGCGCGTCTTTAGGCTTGGCCGAAAACCCAAACCCTAGCATATCAAGCGTAATCACATAGTAGCGCTGGGTCAGCGCCTGCCACATGCCCTCCCAGTCCCAGCTGGCGCTCGGATAGCCATGGATGAGCACAAGCGCTGGCGCACTTTTATTACCGCCCGTGCGAGTAAAAATTTGCTGCCCATTGATCGACTCAAGCTCTCCTTGTTTTCGCCACTGCGCCAAAGTAATCATAGCTACTCCGCAAATGAGGGATCGGTACGGCGTAGTTTGCGGAGTAGTGCTGGCCAAGCGATATCACCACCTGCGCCTCTCGTCACCTCTTTTGAAGCCGCTTGAATACCGGCTAATATCTGCGGCGGTATATGAGTCAGATTACCACCGCCGCTTTGCGCTTTGATTTGCACTTCGCAAGCTCTTTGCATGATATACATAAATAAAAAAGCATCCGCGACCGTGCTGGCGCAAGTAAGCAAGCCATGATTACGTAGAATCATGAAATTCGCATCGCCTAAGTCTGCGACCAGACGTACTTTTTCATCAGGGTTTAGCGCCACCCCTTCATAGTCATGATAGGCCAGGTTCGATAGCGGAAAGAGCGACTGCTGTGATAAAGGCAGCAAGCCCTCGGTTTGAGCTGACACCGCCACGCCGTCGCTAGTGTGTAAGTGCAGCACACAATGTGCATCGTCACGGGCGTTGTGTACGGCGCTATGAATAGTAAAACCGGCGGGATTGATATCGTAATTCGATGGCGCAACTTTTTCGCCGGCCTGATTGGCTTTTACCAAGTTTGAAGCGGTAATCTCTTCAAAAAATAAGCCATAAGGATTAATCAGAAACTCATCTTCTGTATCGGGCACGCGCGCTGAGATATGGGTAAAGACCAAATCATCCCAGCCATACATGGCGATTAATCGGTAGCAAGCGGCCAAATCAACGCGCATCTGCCACTCTGCGGCGCTGACGTTGTCTTTTACAGTCGCAGCTGAGTTATTTAGATCGTTTGTCATGTCATTTTGCATGGTGTCATCCTTTACTGTGTTCGCTCTTTAGAAACTTTAGAAATAAGCGCTGTTGTCCGTTACTTCATTCTAAACACTTTTATTGGCTTAAAGCTATTCCTAAAAATGAGCAGTCATCATCCTTTGCTGCCTGACATAATATTGCGCTTGGTCAGTTTTAGCGTACTGCCGCCCTTTGTAACCGCCAGTCACGCTAGCCTAACTACGCTCGGCCGAATTTCTGCTAAAATTGTGTCATAATGTTACCGCCGTAAATAACAGCTACCATAATAGCCAAATCAAAAAATAACGGAATAAAAGCAGTTCAATTAAGATAGCTCAATAAGCAGCAACAACAATAGGAAAGGTTTGCTATGCGACTACACTCACTTTTTCAAAAAATGCATGAACGTACGCCAAAGCTTGGTAAAGCGGTATCATTAGCGACAGCGACAGGAGTTATCGTTGGTAATAGTTTCGCCGGTAGTATTCCTATCTGGCTAATGGGCGCCACCAAAATCATTACCGGAGCTGACATCGCTGACAAAACCGTGATAAAAATCGCCAACTACTGGATTAATAGTAACAATACTTTGATCGATACCATCTTACCCAAAAAGGACTGGCGCATTAGCCTACCTGATGATATCGATGTCCAAGGCAAATATTTACTAGTGAGCAACCATCAATCGTGGGTCGATACTAGCATCGTGCAATACATCAGTCGCGATCGTCTGCCTTTGACGCGGTTTTTTACTAAGTTTGAGCTGATATATATCCCTATCGTCGGTCAGACCTTCTACTTTTTAGATTTCCCGATGATGCGTCGCCACTCTAAGCAAGCCGTGACCAAAAACCCAGCACTGGCAGGTAAAGATATCATTGAGGCTAAACGTGCTTGCGCGCTATTAAAAGATAAGCCTTTCACTTTGCTCAACTATTTAGAAGGTACGCGCTTCACCCCAAAAAAGCGTGATACTCAGCAATCACCTTACACGCATTTGCTTAAACCAAGAGCTGGAGGTCTGGCGCTAGCGATCAATGCTTTGGGCGATGAGATCGATGGTATCTTAGATATGACCATCGTCTACCCTGATGGCGTGCCCACTTATGGTGAGCTTTGGCAAGGGAAAATCAAGCGCTTGGGAGTCGATGTCCGGCATATCGAAATCCCTGACGAGCTATTTGCAAGTCTACAAGATGGCGGTTATGAGAACGACTCTGCTACTAAAGAGCAGATGTTTGCGTGGGTTGAGCATCTGTGGCGTCAAAAGGACGAGCGCATCACGTCGATGTTGGCTGAGTTTGAAGAGTAAATAAGCTACATATAATAAAGAACTGCCAATTATCATAAAATATTTTTAAAATGGTGAGAGTGACGTATACTAATAAGACGTCATAGCAACGGTACTGACGGATATGTACTACTAACGATGATAAGGATATGCAAATGTTAGGAAAAATGATGCATCAACCGCTACTGATCAGTAGCTTAATTGAGCATGCTGCTCGCTATCATGGCGATACTGCCGTCTACTCGAAAGAAGTCGATGGCACGATGACCCAAAGCGATTGGGCGAGCATCTCAGACAACTCAAAGCGGCTGGCTAATGCCCTACAAACGCTAGGTCTTAAGTCCTCAGATCGCATCGCGACTCTGGCCTGGAACAACCGCCGCCACTTAGAGGCTTGGTACGCCATCTCCGGCAGCGGTATGATTTGCCACACTATCAACCCGCGTCTCTTCCCCGAGCAGCTCGCTTACATCGTTAACGACGCTGACGACCAGGTGCTATTCTTTGATATCACTTTTTTGCCGCTCATTGCCGCTATCAAAGATCATATCAAAGGCATCAAGCATTTTATCTTGTTGGGCGAGCGCAACGAGGCAGTGCTAGAGCACTTCCCAGATGCGCTATTCTTCGATGAACTCATCAATGAGCAAGAGTCTGAATTCGACTGGCCAGAGCTTGATGAAACCACTGCTAGCTCGCTATGCTACACTTCAGGCACTACGGGTAATCCTAAAGGCATACTCTACTCCCATCGCTCCTCAGTGCTACACGCTATCGCACTGTGTATGCCGGATGTCTCATCGCTATCCGCGCAAGATGTGCTACTGCCCGTTGTACCGATGTTCCATGTCAACGCTTGGGGCACGCCATACGCCGCGGCGATCGTCGGCTGCTCTTTGATCTTGCCAGGACCCAACCTCGATGGTGACAGCCTGGTCTCAGTGATTGATGATTATAAGGTGACCATTGCGCTAGGCGTGCCGACCATTTGGCAGGGCTTATTGAACGCGGCCAAAAACAGCGGTAGCAAACTTGAGAGCATGACGCGGACTATCGTTGGCGGCGCTGCTTGTCCGCCCTCCGTGATCAAGACTTTCCGTGAAGACTTCAACTGTGATGCGATACATGGTTGGGGCATGACCGAGACCAGCCCGCTTGGTACTATGAATCAAATCAAAGCCAAGCACAAATCTTTGAGTAAAGAGGAGATCAACGAGCTGCGCAAATCACAAGGGCGTCCGCCTTATGGGGTTGAGCTGCGCTTGATGGATACTGAAAACCCAGAGCAAAGAGTTGCTGAGGATGGCGAGTCGCAAGGTCGCTTGCAGATTCGCGGACACTGGATCATCGATGACTACTTCACTCATAGACCAGACGCTATCACTGACGATGGCTGGTTTGATACGGGTGATATCGCTACCATCGACGCTGATGGCTATATGAATATTCGTGACCGATCCAAGGATCTGATCAAGTCAGGCGGTGAGTGGATATCCTCAGTGGAGCTTGAAAACATCGCCGCCGGTCATCCTGAGGTAAAAATGGCCGCCGCTATTGCCGCAAAGCATGAACAGTGGAGCGAGCGTCCGGTATTGATAGTGGTAAAAGAGGATGGCTCAGAGGTAACCGAGGCACAGATATTGGAGTTTTATCAAGACAAAGTTGCCAGTTGGCAAATTCCTGACAAAGTCGTTTTTGTCGATAACATCGTGTTAAATGGCGCAGGCAAGATGGTAAAAACTGACTTGCGCGATGAGCATGGTGATGTGCTGCTAAATTCGTAGGTTAGGCTATAGAGTCCGCGTCACAAAAAAGCCTGCTACTACGCAGGCTTTTTTATATGAATATCAAATGACTATTACGATACCATCTAATCAGGACAACTCGCGTAAGTGCAGCCACAGCCGCGTATCTAGCTCAACTTGATGATAGTCTGGCTGCATATGATGGCACAGCTGATAAAACGCTTTACTATGATCTTTTTCTTTAAAGTGTGCCAGCTCATGAACCACTATCATCCGCAGAAATTCGAGCGGCGCGTCTTTAAAGACACTCGCTACGGTGATGCTGTTGTGCGACTTGAGCTTACTGCCCTGCACTCGCGACTGATAAGTATGCATGCCTAGCGCTTGTTTTAGCGTGCTAAGCTTACTGTCGTACTTCACTTGCGATAACGGAGCGCTTTTACGCATGTAGTCGTTTTTTATCTCATTGATATATTGATACAGCGCTTTGTCGCTTTGAATTTGGTGCACGTTTGGATATTTATTATTCAGGTACTCGCCAAGCTGACCACGACTGATAAGCTTGGCCACTTGTGTTTGAATAGACTCAGGATAATGGGCGATGTATTTAAGGGTAGTCATACATAATGCTCATAAGGTTTATTTTATACTGTATCAAATATTCTAAGATAGAGCCTGACATGCTTTGACAAAGTCCTCAGGCGTATTGAAATTCGTTAAATACTGCCACTGCGGATCAAAAGCGACTTTTTGGCAAATCGGCTCTATAAAATGCATGACACGGCGTTGACCGCTATCGAGATAAGCGCGCAGTTCAGGCTCGATAGCGCGTTGATACAAGCCTAATAACGGATATAAATGGCTATCATCGCTTAGGCAAACGACTGCTCTAGCGTGTAGGCTGCGGTTGGTAGCAGCGCTTAGATGTTGCCAAAGCTCGGTGGCTTTAATTAAGCTATCACAGCTGATAACCAGTAAGTAATCAGTTAGGCTATTTTTAGAACTAGTATCCTTAACGAATGAAATGGACGTTTGCAGCGCTGATTCAATGGCGGCTAAAGCGCCGCCTGTGTTTTTGTACTTATCATCAGTCTTGCTATTATCTGCTTTTTTATCATTTTGACCATAGTCCTTGATATGAAAAATAGGCGCTTCGGAGCGAGCCGCTAACGCTTCATCTACCTTAAACCCATGCTCATTATCAGCAATCATAATCGGCACGTTTAATCTCATCGCATGTCTGACATGATAGTTCAGTAACGTCTCACCACCGGGCAGCTTGAGCTTGGCTTTGGGCGTACCCATACGCTTAGAGTTGCCGCCTGCTAAAATGACCACTCCGGCTAATCTCATATGTTTTATGACCACGGGAATGGCTGCACGGTTACGCTCTCACCTGCCGCTAAGTTGCCGCTATCTTTTGCCAAAACAATCAAACAATTGGCTTGGCTTAACTGCTTGATACGGTGCGATTGCTGTTTGCTAAAGGCTTTTACGGTAAAACTGCCATCACTGTTTTGGGATAATACGCCGCGCTGAAAGTCTTTGCGTCCAGCTGACTTACGCACGTCATTGTCTAGTGTCGCCTGTACTGTCCTTACCATCGGCATATCATCGGCACTGACGCCAGATAACCGCCACAAAGACGGTATTACTAGCTGTAGCGTACCTACCAGAGTGGATAATGGGTTGCCCGGTAGCCCAAAAAACAAGACAGGCTTGGCAAGCTTATTATCGCTATCGCCTAATAGCTCACCAAAGACAAAAGGCTTGCCCGGTTTCATCGCGACTTTATAGTGATTGATTTTGCCTAATTGCTCGATAACCGTCGTCAAAAAATCATAGTCACCGACCGACACGCCTGCGCTAGAGAGGAGCACATCGCATTCGTTCATAGCGGTAGTGACAGTCGCGATCGTCTGCTCTAAATTATCAGGAATAATACCGTAGTCTTCGATAGTTACTGGCAATCCTGCTAATAAGGTTTTAAGCGTTGGCGTATTAGAGTTATAGATTTGCGCTAGGCTCTGTAGCGGCTGACCGACAGCGACTAGCTCATCGCCTGTCGCCATGACGCCTACCTTTAACGGCTGATAGACTTTGACTTTTGCCACTCCAAGATTGGCCAGTAAGCTAATGTCGGCAGGATTAAGACGCTTGCCTTTTTGTAGTACCACTTCGCCCTCTGCAATCTCCTCGCCTTGCTTACGAATATTATCATCGGCTTTAGCGGCTTGCGTCAGCGTTGTATGATAAGGCTGAGACTTATCGATGGATTCGCGTATCTCAGCAAAGTTGGTATTCTCTTGCATGATGACCGTATCGCCATCGTCTGGCACCACAGCACCGGTAAAGATGCGCACCCCTTGTCCCGCAGTGAGCTTACCCGTATAAGGACTTCCCGCTTGCGATTCGCCCACGATTTCGATACTAGTATCTGCATCGAGCGCGCTACCCGCTGCGATACTGTAGCCATCCATCGCAGAGACGTTTTGTCTGGGTATATTGAATGGCGAGCTAATATCCTCCGCCAAAATATGATTTTGGCACTCAAGCAAATCGATCTTTTGTACCCTGCGTTTGGTTACAGGAAAGTCCGTTTGATTATAGCGCTCAATACGCTCAGTGATCGCTTGTTGCAGCGCTTCTAAGGTAATCATAAGATGGGTACTCACTTATAAATATGTATACGCGTCATTATAGTCGTTAACTGCCAAAACAAAGAAATCTTTAATAAAAATAGCTTTTAAAAAAAACAATCTCACATAGCTCTAATATCTTGAATAATAAGTCACTCTGTCAGCACGCAAAAACCCTGCAAGCCCTAAGCCATAACGCTCAGCCACTCGCACTGCGGTACTAGTCGGCGCGGACATCCCCACTAGCCAAGGCAGCTGCATCCTTACGGCTTTTTGCACCAGCTCAATCGATAAGCGTGAGGTCATCACCACGCAATCAACCTCTGCCTTTTGTCGTAATTGCCAACCGATCAATTTATCTAATGCATTGTGCCGACCGACATCTTCGAACAGATATAACTTATCTTTGTATAAAGTTGCCGCCGCATGTACCGCGCCCGTTAGCTGATGGGTGTGCTGCGTAGCATCGATTTGCGCTCTAATATTTAGTAGATGCTCTAAACGAGGTTTGGCAGTTAACTGAGGGCTGTTATCGGCATAATCACTAAGATCCGGCAAAGCTTGACTCAATCCTGTGATACCGCACATACCGCAGCCTGTACGCCCTGCCAGCTGCCGCTTTTGCGCTTGAATGCGCTGATGACAACGCTGGCTCAGTACCAGCTCGACCAGATAGGTATCGTAATCTAATAAGTGCGCAAAACTAGAGTGGTCAGTAGAGTTATCAGCATCATCGACTCCCACAGCATCTTGGTTAAAAGCCGTCAACTTAGCGTCATCGCTTAGGTGCGTCACTTCCCAATCGAGCAAATCACGACTTTGCTCAATCAGCCCCTCGCTATACAAAAACCCAAGCGCCAAATATTCAAGCTGATTGGGGCTCGCCATCAACACTGCATAATGAATGCCGTTGATAACGATAGCGACCGCCGCCTCTACCGCAAGACTCGCTGGCTGGTTGTCGATAGCAACCGGCTTTGCACGCTTATTCTCAGACGGTGTTAGATTCGGAGCGTTCTTTAGGGCATAGTGATGTTTTTGCGTAAGATGGCTGCGTGCTAGCGGTACTGCAGATGTTGAAGCAGTGTCTTGCTCTGCCTGTTTGTAAGTCATGTTAGTGCTATCTTTAGCCATCATCAGTTAGCGAACTCACTTATCATTTAATATTAAAAATGGTGGGTTATACTAAGACAACCCACCTTATCATTACCACCGGACAAACCGTTAAGCCGAGACAGCGTGACCCTTGGCAACAGAGTCTTGGCTGACTTGCTCGGTACTGACTCGCTCTACTATCACCGTTGAGGACTTATAAGCGGGTATGTGCGAGCTTGGCGCATGCGTATCTAAATCGAATAAGTCATTACACTCAGGATAGTATGCGGCTACTGCATTGGCAGCGATGTCCATCTCGGTCAATACTAGCGGCCCTAACGTACGCATTTGCTCATGGCTATCTTGGCGAGAAATAGTAACTTTATCGCCTTTTTGCCAGCCCAAACGGCTGATCTCATCTGGATGCATAAACAGCACATCGCGGCGCTCGGTTTGACGATAGCGATCTTGGTGACCAAATATCATGGTATTGAACTGATCGTGACTGCGCACGCTAGTGAGCTGCCAGACTTTTTGTAAGTCATTAGCTGCCGCATTCTCATCCAAGCTATGATCTATCTCAGCTTGCAAGTCCTCAGACGCCTCTGCCATCTGCCGAGCGACAAAGGTAATTGGATACTTAGGTACTTCAAACTGTGCTTTGCCACTATCGGTATTCCAGACCCGATGACGCGCTGGATGATACAGATGGAAGCCGCGATCCGCCTCGCGCACACGGTGATTGAAGTCCTCAAAACCATCGATGGCTTGCGCCACATAATCACGAATAATATCGAAGTCTTGGCTCATTGCTTGCCAAGGAATATCGCTATCACCTAATACATACGCCGCTAAGTCCGCGATGATCTGCACCTCTGACTTAATGTCTTTGCTGATAGGTTTGAGGGTCCCTTGCGAGCGTGAAACCTGACACATAGAGTCTTCGGTAGTGGCAAACTGCTCGCCTTTTTTGGTAATAATCTTCTCAGTACGGCTAATACACGGCAAGATAATATTGTTCGCGCCTGGATAGAGCATAGTGCCATTGAGCTTAGTACCGACAAAGACATTGAGCTGGGTCGTTGTGAGCGCTTGCTGAATAGCGCTCATATCAGGAGCGGCGACTGCATAGTTACCTCCCATACTTACAAAGGCTTTGAGCTTACCTTCGATTAATGCTTTAGCGCCACCAACGACATCGAAGCCATCCTCGCGCGGCATTTCACGCTCAAAGACACGCTCTAAGCTATCGAGCAGCTCTTGCTTAGGACGCTCATGCACGCCCATAGTGCGGTCGCCTTGCACGTTTGAATGTCCGCGTACCGGAGAAGCGCCCGCCCCATCGACACCGATCATACCCATCATCAGCAGTAGGTTAGTAATCATCGCTACGTTATCATCGCCTTGCACATGCTGGGTGATACCCATGCCCCAAGTACAGATGGTCTTAGGGCTAGCGGCGACTTGCTTGGCTAGCGCGACAATCTGCGCTTGCTCGATACCGCAGCCAAGCTCAATATCCGCCCAAGTTTGCTTATCAAGCCACTGCTGCAAAGGCTCATACCCTGAGGTGTGCTCGGCGATAAAGCGCTCATCAATTTTATTATTGTCAATCAGCCACTTGGCTAATCCTGTCAATAAAGCAGCATCGCCGCCGATTTGGATTTGTACCACATCATCGACCATAGCATCGCTTTGGCCCGCTGCCATATGGCTCGGTTTTTGCGGATTTCTAAAGGCGCTTAGGCCCTGCTCGCGCATTGGGTTGACGGAGATAATCTTGCAGCCTTGTTTGTGCGCGTGAGCGAGCATCTCAAGCATACGCGGGTGGTTCGTTGCTGGATTTTGTCCGAACATAATGATCAGTTTGGCTTGCTCGAAGTCCTCTAGCATCACCGTTGCTTTACCGACGCCTAGCTGCTTACCGAGCATGACTGAGGTCGGTTCGTGACACATATTGGAACAATCAGGTAGATTGTTAGTGCCATAGCAGCGCACAAAGAGCTGGTATAAGAAGGCCGGCTCATTGGTGACGCGGCCTGAAGTATAAAACAACGCTTCATCTGGTGAGGCAAGTTTATTGAGCTCATCAGCGATGATTTGATACGCATCATCCCAAGCGATGGGCAGATATTTGTCTTGTTTGGCATCATAGCGCATCGGCTCAGATAGGCGACCGCTATGCTCAAGCTCGTAGCCGCTCCAGCCTTGTAGCTCGGTCACAGTATGGCGAGCAAAAAACTGAGCATCGGCTTTCACGGACATGGTTTCGCTAGCGAGTGCTTTAATCCCTGTTTCGCAGACATCAAAGGTCTTATGCGACTTATGATCCGGCCAAGCACAGCCTGGACAATCAAAACCGCCATTTGGCTGATTGCTTTGTAATACGCTCAGGCTACCACGCAAGAACGACTTATAATCCATAAGTTTGCGCGTAGAAGCCACTAGCGCCGGCCAGCCTGCCGCAGGATGGGAATAAATAGGAATTTTTCGCATAGCAAACCTCGCGCACAAATGAGTGCAAAACCGATAGTGATGACTTTATCTTAGCACTACTTTTACGCAAATAAACGCGCCTATAATAAAAAGTAGCAAAACTCCTTAAACCAGCACCAAATGAGTCATATTAATCCTGCATAATCTTATACTTAAATCTGCATCGGTTGTTATGCGTATATGCGTAATTGTTGTTTATCCATTATAAAAACACCATGAGAACAGCATAAAACTAGCTATAAAAACAGCTATAGACATTGTCTGTCATTCGCTCTTTACAAGTGTGCCGATTCTCATCAGCGCTCTTAATTTTTATCAATTTTCTTAACTAGGAAGCTCTTATTGGGCTTGCCTATCTGTATGACCGATGCTTGTATCCCGTCCACCTTTCTACTCTACTTTTATAAAGACACTGGGCATATAAGACACTGAGTAACATCTTTTTATCACTCTATTTCTATTTTTATCACCCTATTTAAGTAAGGACGTACTATGATAGCTATTAAGCGTTCACGCTTAGCAGTAGTAACCGCAAGTCTTAGTGCCATCTTAGCACTTAGCGCTTGCGGGCCGGCCAATGACGACGCTGCCCCTACTCCCAAAGACGCTGCAGCTGCGTCAGATCTACATGACCAGCATCATATAAATGGCAAAGACTTAGCTATGGATGACGATATCGCTCATAGTGAATCGAGCACGGCTATGTATCAGGCCTATAATGACTCTATGACTCAGATGCATAGTAAGATGATGTTGGGCATGGGCTACAACGACCCTGATTCAGCTTTTACTCAAGGAATGTTAGGCCATCATCTCGGTGCCGTTGATATGGCTAAGATTCAGCTCAAATACGGTAAAGACCCGGAGATGCTACAACTGGCGCAAAAGATCATCGATGCACAAGAAGTCGAGATCGAGCAGATGCAAAAATGGCTAAATAGCCATCCTGATGTCGCCGCCCCCATGGCTGACACTGGCGCTATGCAGCAAGCTTATGCCACTGGTATGAATGATATGCATGGTGAGATGACGCTTGGTATTACCGACCCTAATCCCGACATGGCCTTTGCACGCGGTATGCTCCCCCACCATAGAGGCGCGGTAGATATGGCTGAGGTACAGCTTGAGTATGGAAAAGATCCGGAGATGCTGCAATTGGCGCAAGAGATTATTGCCGCTCAGCAGCCGGAGATCGAGCAGATGCAAAACTGGATCAAAGCTAACGGCGGTGTAGAGTCTAACGCTCAATAGCGCCTTAGGCTGTTACAGCCAAAGAGCCAAACAAGGTTATCAACAAAGATATAACACTTATAAAAATAACGAGGTATAACTATGTCTACTACGAACCGTAAAATACTCATCGCAGGCGGCGGTATCTCGGGGCTAACTGCTGCTTTTGAGCTGTCCGAAGACCCAAATCTAGAGATTACTGTTGTGGAGTCTCGTGCGCGCTGCGGTGGCAAAATGATTGGGTATTTTAATGAAGAGGCGCAGCGTTTTGAAGAGCACTCTATTCGCGCTTTAAGCTCGACTTATTTTTCTTTGTTTAATCTCTTTGATCGGGCGAGCTTATTGCATATGTTAACGCCTGTTGATAACTATCAGTTTTATCAAAGTGGTAATAACGCGCTTGATGACGAAAAGATACAGAGCAAAAATAGCGGTAATAAAGTCGCTGTCGATAGACGCGCGTCGTTAGATTTGGCGACTATTGAGTCGATGATTGAGACCTTTAATCTCAACAAAAAAGACATGCTGCAACTAGTGCAGCGCATCGTCCATCACGTCAATGCCTCTGATGAAGAGCGTGCAGCAATGGCTCATAAAAAAGCAGGCGACATTATCGGTATCGATGACTTTGACGCGCATACTAAGCGCTTTATAACCAATTGGTTCGGGATTTTGACGGGCGCGCGCATGCATAGTAAAGCGGTCGATATCATGGACAGCTTTGTACTGATGTTCCTGCCGATGCTTGACGCGCCTGTGCTGCCAAAAGGCGTGGCTTCTAAGTCCTACTGCTTTAATCGTCCCACATCCAAGGTCATTGACGCGTTAGTTGATAAGCTAAAAAAGCGCGGGGTCAAATTCATCACCCAAACACGGATAGTCAATCTGCATCACCATGATAACGAGCAGCTGAGCATAGATATTCAAGCAAGTGACAGTCAATTACAACATACCCTGCAGGACCAGCGTTTTGATGCGGCAGTAATGGCGCTACCGCATGAGGTGCTGTGGAAACTGGGGCTCATGCCGCAAGTCAAAAAGCCGTTCAATGATGAATGGTCGTTTGGCACTCAGTATCCGTTGAGCGAAGTGCCAAAAGTTTTTGAGCCATTTTTGGGTAAGTCGTACAACCTATGCTTTGATGCGCCGTGGAATATCGTCTTTCAAATTCAGCACCGTGACGGCTTTTGGCAGGATGTTGAGTTTCCTGACGGCTTTGACTATAACCTATCGGCCACTTGTAGCTCACCGTTTAATAAAGGCTCGCTGTTTGGCAAGCGCTTTATGGAGTGTAGCCCTGAGGAAGCTGCCGAGGAAATCCTTTATCAGCTAGGTATCACCGATGCCGCCGAGCGTAAAGCCATTGCAAAAGGCGGCTCTATTGACGCTATCAATCTACGCTATACCGAGGATTGGCAAGACTATGCTGATATCGAAACGGCAGAGATGGGTATCTTGCAAGAGAACGGTAAGCGCTGGGTTAACTTAGCGCAAATCTACGTACGTAATGCCGATGACGAGCTGATTGATACTGCGACGCAGTGGGACAATATAGTGTTAGCTGGCGAGATTATCTCAGTGACTGGGCGCTGGAAAATCCCAACGATGGAGCAAGCAGCCACCTCTGGTAAACAAGCGGCGCAAGCGCTATTTGATTATCTAAACATAGATACTCCAGTCAGCTTAGAGACGTCAACTTTGCTTAATCAAAAGCGCTATAAATATCTTGATCCGTTAGTGACGGCTATGAGCAAAACAGCCAATGCGCTGTCCTAGACTACTGTAAACGTTAAGATAGCCACTAACCCTTAGTGAAGGTGATATTCACTAAGGGTTTTTATCGATGATACATCTGTTTTATAGAAGTAAACACTATTAAAGCAACCACTCTATATTCTGTACGATCATTACCAAACCACTGACTACCATGAGTAAAATCAGCATGACTCGAAACTGCTTCACACTCATGCCCGCCAAAAAGCGCTTGCCAATGACATTACCGGCGATAGCGCCTAATCCTAATACCAAACCATATATCCAAAGCTGCGCGGTCAAGATACCAAAAAAAGTATAACTACCTATCTGAGCGATACCTACAAAGAACGAATTGGCGGTTTTGGTGGCGATAAGGTCTTCTTTTTTGAGTCCCGTGTTCATATAAAACGGATTGAGTACAGGCCCCAAACCTCCTACCAAAGTGCTGATAAGAGCGGTCACAAAACCCAGAGGTATAAAGCCTAATTTTGGCATATTAAAAGACTTATCAACTTTGCCAAACCTGTATTGAAATACAGTAGAGATAAGGAAAATACCAACCAATAGCTGAATCCAATTAGCATTTAGACGACTAAACAAAAATGCTGCCAGCCATGCACCGATGACAGCGCTTGGCACATAGTATTTTACCAATGACCAGTCGATATCCTGCCAAAATAAGTACAGCCGCGAAGGACGACTTATAAAAGTACCTAGGTTAATAATGGGAGCGGCTGACGAGGCACCGAATAGCCAAGAGGTAACCGGTATCAGCAGCAAAGCACCGCCGCCACCTGACACAGTAGATATGATAAAAGCCAACATGCCTGCAAAAAACAAGGCTGCTAAGTGCCAAGTCGCCATCGATTGTAAAACCGCAAAAACATCAAACATTATCGAATGAGACACTACCAATCCTTATAACAAATAATCCTGTTTGACATACTCCACGCACCACTTATGAAACGTTTGCGCCGCAGGTGAGATCGTCTTATTCGCTCTCTTAAAAATGCCTATTTGCCGGGTCAAAGCTGGCCTGAGTAGCGGCAGCCAAATCAGATCAGGCTCATTAGACGGAAAAGCCAGCTTAGGCAAAGTGGTGATACCAAGACCGTGACGCAATAAAGAAAATAAGGAAGTGATATTCTCAACCGTATAGCGCGCTTGCCGGTTTAACACCTCGGCAGGGGTGTTCTCTAGCAGGCCACAAGTACCATTATAAATAAACGGCTGCTCGATAAGCTGCTGCCATGTTAGACCTGCCGCGAACCCTGCTTTTCTTTGCGCGGCTGTCGCGTTCTGTAGCTCATCAGTTAGCGCATTACTCTTTAGGCAAACCACGCCGATCGGATCCGCTATCAAAGGCGTAAAATCGATATCGGCTTGGTTAATGGTATGGCAATTCCCCAAAGCCAAATCCACCTCTCCTGCCAGCAGCCTATTGGTCACCCCAACCGAATTGTCATCTATCAGGACAATCTCAATGTCAGGATATCTTTTGGAATACTCAGCCAACACGCTAGGCAACAGTTTAGTCACAAGTGACGGTACGCTTGCCACTCTGATCTTACCTTTATCGCCCGCCGCTACTGCTTGCAAATCTTCCTCAAGCGCCTGATACACCGCCATAAACTGAGTAATTTTGGGTAAACACACCTCGCCAAAAGCGCTAAGGGTAGCTTTGTTACCGCTTTCAAATAACGGCTTGCCAAGCGATTTTTCCAGCTCTTTGATAGAAGCTGATAATGCCGCTTGCGTGCGGTGTGCGTGCTCTGCGGCAGCGCGAAAACCGCCCTCTTCTACCACGAGTAAAAAATGCCGCAGCTGTTGTATTTTCATAATTCATCACCTAAGACCATGCACTGACAATTTAACTTACATGATAAATAAAATCTATCATTATTAATATTTAATGAGTTAGATTTGTCATATTAAAACAAGTAGCATAAATGCTAACCACAGGACTATTGACCAGAACTATCAAACAACGATTTAAAGTTGTGATAGCTGTTTATGACATCTATTTATGTTATCTAAGGAAGCTTGCGTTATGACCACTCATTCAGCCAAACAAGCGGTAAAAACCTCACTTTACGCCTCAAAAGCGCCTCTTGAGTGGGCAGTTACGAGTAATGGTGCCTTATACACCGCGCAGATCCCGATCGATGATAAAGGAGAAGTCGTTAGCGGCGGCATCGAAGCGCAAACTCGGCAGACGCTAGACAATCTTAAGCACACGCTAGAATGTGCGGGTGTCGGCATGGACGCGGTATTACAAGTGCTGATCTATGTGACCGACCGCGAGTATCTCAAAACCGTTAACCAAGTCTATGCCGAATATTTTGAAGCGCCCTACCCAAACCGTGCTGCGCTCGTAATAGCAGGACTGGCAAGAGAAGAGATGCTGGTTGAGCTGGTCGTTTATGCTGCTGTGCCTTAAGCTCTATATGCCTTATTGGCAATAATTATAATTATATTTAAATCAACTTTTTCGTTTATTCAAACTATCTTATCAAGGATTCATTTATGTCTACTCAAACTGCACAAACCACCCTAAAGCAAGACCCAACGAAATCCCTTTATATCAATGGTGAATGGCAAAGCGGTACAGACACTATCGCCAATATTAACCCCTCAAACACTAGCGAAAATCTGGGTGATTTTGCCCAGGCGAGCAAGGATCAAGTCAAAGACGCCATTGCAGCCGCCCGTGCTGCGCAGCCCAAATGGGAAGCGACGCCGCTTGAGAAAAAACAATCTATCCTACAAGCGATCGGCGATGAGATGATTGCGCGCTGTGACGAACTAGGCACGCTACTATCACTAGAAGAAGGTAAACCGTTCGCAGAGGGTCGCGGTGAGATTTATCGTGCCGGTCAGTTCTTTCATTACTACGCCGCTGAAGTCTTACGTCAAATGGGCGATCTGGCAGATTCAGTCCGCCCAGGCGTTAAAGTCGAAGTCACTCGCGAAGCGGTAGGCGTGGTGGCAATTATCTCTCCTTGGAACTTCCCAACTGCGACTGCCGTTTGGAAAATCGCCCCTGCTCTCGCCTTTGGCAACAGCGTGATTTGGAAGCCTGCCAATTTAACGCCAGCAAGTGCTGTGGCGATGGCTGAGATCATCCACCGTCAAGGCTTGCCAGAGGGTACGTTCAACTTAGTATTAGGTGGCGGCTCATCTGTCGGCGACGCGCTGATTCACTCAACCGATATCGACGCGGTCAGCTTTACAGGCTCTGTACCGACAGGCCGCAAAGTTGCTGCCGCTACTGCGCCGAACTTTGTGCGTTGCCAGCTTGAGATGGGCAGCAAAAACGCTCTTGTTATCGCTGATGATGCCGATATGCAAATCGCAGTTGATGCCGCGATTGCCGGCGCATTTGGCGGCTCGGGACAGAAATGTACTGCCTCCTCTCGCTTGATTGTAATGGATAGTGTCCATGATGCCTTTGTCGAGGCGATGGTTGAACGTATGAAAACCCTAAAGGTTGGTCACGCATTAGATGACGGTATCTTTATGGGGCCGGTGGTTGATGACAAGCAACTAGCAGCCAATATGGACTGGGTTGAAAAAGCCAAACAAGCAGGCGCTAATCTTGCCTATGGTGGCGAGCGTCTACAAAAGCAGCACGACGGCTACTATATGGCGCCAACGCTATTTACTGAGACTGACAACAGCTGGGATGTCAACCAAGAAGAAGTGTTTGCTCCCTTAGCTTGCGTGATACGCGCCAAGGATTTAGAAGAGGCGATTGCCATGACCAACGACACGCGTTTTGGCTTGACTGGCGGTATCATCACCCAAAGCTTGCGTAATAGCGCCCTGTTTAAAGAGCAAGTACAAGCCGGCTGCGTCATGGTTAATTTAGCGACTGCGGGTACGGATTATCACGTGCCCTTTGGCGGGCGTAAACAGTCAAGCTTTGGCCCGCGAGAGCAAGGTCAATACGCCAAAGAGTTTTATACCATTGTTAAGACCGCTTATCAAAAGGCGTATTAAGAAAAATGAATATAAAGCACTTAATTTGTCATAGCTAATATAAAGTTAAGTATGCTGGGATGAATTTTTCGAAGCCTCTGTGAGCATGGCGAACAGCAAGCGAGGAAAATTTATACCAGCTATACGAAATAATTGACAACCTTATTTAAATGAGTGCCTGACATACTTTATCAAAGCACAAAAGGATAACAAGATGTACCAAGACCATATCGTCATCGACGGCTTGCAATATAGCAATTGGGATCGTGATTATTTTAAGATGCTACAGGCCAGCGGTATCAACGCGGTACATGCTACTTTAGTCTATCACGAAGATGCGCGTCAGACCATGACTCGCTTTGCTGAATGGAATAGGCACTTTGAGCAAAACAGCGATTTGATTTTACCTGTCTATGATGTTGAAGATATCAAAACCGCGAAAGAGGAAGGCAAAGTTGGCATCTTTTTTGGCGCACAGAACTGCTCGCCTATCGATGATGAGATTGGCCTTATTAGCGTGATGCGCCGTTTAGGACTGCTGATTATGCAGCTGACTTATAACAACCAAAGCCTGCTCGCCACCGGTTGTTATGAGTCCAAAGACAGCGGCGTGACCCGTTTCGGTCAGCAAGCGATTAAAGAGATGAACCGCGTCGGCATGATTATCGATATGTCGCACAGCGCCGAGCAGTCCACGCTTGAGGCGATAGAGCACTCTAGCCGTCCGATCTGTATCAGTCACGCCAACCCCACTACTGCCCATGACGCGCTGCGTAATAAGTCTGATACCGTGATTAGCGCCTTGACTAAGGCTGGCGGCTTGCTTGGCTTTAGTTTATATCCGTTTCATCTGCCCAATGGTAGCGACTGCACGCTTGATGATTTTTGCACGATGATTGCTGATTGCGCCGATAAGTACGGCGCCCGGCACTTAGCCATCGGTAGTGATCTGTGTCTTAATCAGCCAAAATCCGTACTCGAGTGGATGCGTAATGGCCGCTGGTCAAAGGCGATGGACTACGGCGAAGGCAGTGCTAACAATTCAGGTTGGCCAGATAACTTGCCTTGGTTTGCTGGCGAGAAAGGTATGGAGAACATCTATAACGGTCTGCTTCAACACGGTTTCAATGAAGCTGACGCAGGCAAAATCATCGGTCAAAACTGGTTCGACTTTTTAGAGCAAGGAATTAAGCCTTTGACTTAAATCTTTTGATCACATCTTTAATACTCAGACTTATATTTTATTCAATCCTTTATGACGCTATAAGGCATCAGTTGTTTTTGGCGTTAACCTTTATTTGACATCATACCATTGAAGCTCTTGAACTTTTACGGCTGATTTCATTGATATGATTTAAGCTAACGCATGACGACGTCATGACAACTACAGGAAGCCAAACCATGGCTGATTTAAAGGGACTTAAGCAAGACGAGCTCGGACGCTCATCTACTCTAGTAGAAGAAAACACTGATACTTTGGGACTCAAAAACCCAGCTTTTTGGTATAGCGGCGGTTTTATTACCCTGTTTGTACTAATGGCTATTTTTGCAGAAGAGCAGCTAGCCGTCGTCGTCAACACGGCTTTTGCTTGGTCTGCTGATATTTTTGGGCCTTTTTGGCAGATACTCCTCCTTGCCACCTTTGTTATTGCCCTAGCCGTTGGCGCTGGTCGTACGGGCCGGGTAATTTTGGGTAATCTGCCCAAGCCTGAGATGGACAATTTTAGGTGGATGGCGATTCTGTTTTGTACCCTGCTCGCAGGCGGCGGCGTATTTTGGGCGGCAGCTGAGCCTATCGCTCATTTTGTCGCTGCGCCGCCCGTCTACGGGGCAGCCGCTGATCTACAGCAGCGCGCTTTTAATGCCTTGTCGCAATCTTTTATGCATTGGGGGTTTTTGGCGTGGTCGATTGTTGGCAGCTTGACCGCTATCGTAATTATGCATTTGCATTATGATAAAGGTCTACCGCTCAAGCCGCGTACCCTACTCTATCCAGTATTTGGTGAGCGAGTATTGACAGGACAGACCGGCGCTATTATCGATGCTTGCTGTATCATCGCCGTGGCTGCTGGTACTATTGGTCCGATTGGTTTTTTAGGGCTGCAGACCAGTTACGCGCTAAACGAGCTATTTGGCATTCCAGATACCTTTGTCACTCAGCTGATTATTATCGTTGGCGCTATTGTGCTTTATACCATTTCGGCGATTAGTGGTTTGGCGCGCGGTATGCAATTACTAAGCCGCTTTAACGTTATATTAGCCGTTGCACTGATGCTATTTATTTTAATCTTTGGACCGAGCAACTTTATTGTTAACGGCTACATTCAAGGCGTCGGCACGATGGTACAAAACTTCATTCCGATGGCGACGTTTCGCGGTGATGAGGGCTGGCTTGGCGGCTGGACGGTGTTCTTTTGGGGCTGGTTTTTGGGCTATGGGCCGATGATGGCGATCTTTATCGCGCGTATCTCGCGAGGTCGCACCATTCGCCAATTAATCACTACGGTCTGTATCATCGCGCCGCTGGTAACTTGCTTTTGGTTCACGGTCGTAGGCGGTTCAGGCCTTGCTTTTGAGATTGCCAATCCGGGTGTGGTTAGTAGCGCTTTTGAAGGGTTTAATCTACCAGGTGCCCTGCTAGCCGTTACGCAGTCATTACCTTTCCCATTAATCGTCTCAATACTGTTCCTTATTTTGACTACGGTGTTTATCGTCACTACAGGCGACTCGATGACTTATACTATTAGTGTGGTCATCAGCGGCGAACGCGAGCCTAACGCTATGATTCGTACCTTTTGGGGGATAATGATGGGTATCACGGCTATCGTTTTAATCTCTTTAGGATCAGGCGGCGTCAGTGCCTTGCAGTCCTTTATTGTAATTACCGCGGTGCCTGTCTCCTTTATTCTGCTGCCGTCGCTTTGGAATGGGCCACAAATTGCTCAACAAATGGCACGTGATCAGGACCTTTATCGTCCTAATCGCGTGGAGACTGACTATCTCATTCAAGAGGAGAGATTAGAAAAACAGGCTATCGTTAAAGAGCTGGATTAACTTTAAAACCTTAACCGGCAAAGCTCAATATAATCGGTCATTTCGTCACTTAATACTGTACTAAATGACCGGCTCAATACACGACTTACCACGGAGGCATTATGAATTTCGATCATGCAAATGATAATAGTATGACAGGCATTGAGCTGGCAAAACGTTCTTTACGTGCCCCTAATGTAGTCATGGACGCTGAGCGGCTTGGCGCTATGCATCAGACGCGCATTAGCTTTGTGCGTACTTTGCTACGTAAGATAGATAGAGAGCAATGGACGCTCAAAACCTATCTTTGGGATTTAGATGACAACGGTTATGGCCAAGTGATTTACCGCTTGCAGACCGCTGAGCATGTCTATCATTTGGTAGTGTTTTGCAATGAGCTGGCAGATGATGAGCGTAACGACAGGGTGATTGCACAGAAGTGGGATGTCACCTTTGGTCTCGTGTATGGCGAGATTGGGCAAGAGCTACTCGATCAGCTCAAAGCTAACGTACCGCTACAAGAAGCGGGCCGCAACTCTAACATGGTCATGGTGCTGGCGCGCGCGAACAAGAGTGTGCGCGTGTTTGAGCACACAGTCTCACGCTTAGCAGAGGGCCAACAGCCGGATCTTGATATCCTAGCGAAAGTGGGCTACATCCTGCGCACTACCGCCGTTTATGGTAATGGCAAATTTGGTATTTATGATTTTGAGCCGCTGAATCACAGCGAGGATTTTAATCAGTCTTTTCGCGCGCAGATGTGCGCCGTTTATTTATTACGTGAATTCAGTCTTGATTGGGTCGACTATTTAGCGCATAAGCGCGGCGGTGACAAGGCCATCACGCTACATCCTGAGATAAAGCGCTATTTGGGCATCGGTAATGCCACAGGTCTAGGCATGGCGCCTTATTTGATTAATCATCCCTGCATTGTCGATCAATGGCTGACCACGCGAGAAGAGGCGCTACAAGCGACACTCGTCAACGAAATCAATTCAAAAAAAGCGGCTTATTTCTCAACTTTACTCAACCGCGCTATTCAGCATTTTACCCAAATCACCACTATCGATGAGACACAAGCCTCGTTAAACAACACTGCAGTAAAAGAGCTGACCTTACTACGCAATAATTTACTGACGACAATAAAGAGCTACCAGACTTGGGGCGATTTTTTGCACGCGCATAATGACTTAAGTTATGAAGCCCAAGAAGTCATTATCTCTTGCTTGATGGAGCTGTATCCTGAGCAAGTAGACGCCTTTCAAGAAAAGGTCAACGCCGATGAGACCTTGTCGCTACCGAAAGGTAAAACAGTTGAAGACTTGCTCGAGGTATTACAAAGCCGTTATCAGTGGGCGATTAATCTTGACTTCAATGAGCCGGATAACAGTTATTGGTTTTGGTATCGCTCGATAGATAAAGAAGAGCCGCGTATGGGCGTGCGCGGAGAGGAACCTGGCGATGATCGTGAGCTGTCGTTAGATATCGCGCGGCAAGTGAACCGCTTATATGTAGCGCTCAAACAAGCCGAGCCTGAGCGGCTACTCTCTGAGTTTATCTTAAAACAGCCCAAGTATCGCACTATCGCCCGCCGCGTTTGGACAATGGGTCATAAAGCGATGGGCGATATCCAAATGAACGTACTACAAAAGGACACTCTGCCTATTCATCTGCTGCGCTGCAAACTATCGATGTTTGGCGCAACCAAATTCGATCCACGCTCCGATCGCTGGGTACGAGTGACGTTATTTCAGGGTGCGCCGCTGTTCAATGAAGTCCATAGCGATGAGTGGCTGTTTCCGCTGCTGCCAAGCCTACCTTTGGATAAGATGTCTATAGCGGAGCAGACAACAATACTGGCTACCGATGCGCCCAATGGACCACTGCCGACAACGCCCATTGCGCCCATTGCGCCCATTACGCCCAACCATGCAGATAAAGCGATGAAGGAGATAGAGTTATGATCGTCTCACGCAATGAGATTGTCAGTACCGTGTACAAAGCCTTTACCGGTATGCACCGCGAAGTGGGCGAAGCCGATCTAGTCGCCACTATGGTTGCCGAATTGCAAATGGCGGGGCTTGATGGCGTTGAGCAATTCAATAATGCTACGCCTTATATCTTGACGGAGCAAGATACGCCTATCGATATCGTTGATGAGAGCGAGACTGAGATTCGCTTTAATTTGCATAGCAGCAGCTTAGCTTGCCACCTGCCCGCTATCATGGACTACGCGCTAGAAAAAATGGGAGATCTTAAGCATTATAAAATCTATATCGAGAACTGCCATAATCGCTGGCTGGCTTATAGTGAGTTGGTTAAGCTGGCTGACAATGGTATCGCCTGCCTTGCCAAATGGGACAATGGTAGCGCGCCGAAGCACACTTTATTTACCCTAAATCAAGGCTTTACCTATCCTGATATTTACTTTTTTAATGACATTCAAGCCAATTACAACACCGACGATATGATAATTGAGCTTGCAACGTCAAATTTCGATATCGATAACGAGAGCCGAGATTTTGATCATAAGATATCGACTGATGAGCTGTATGAGACGCATAATCGCGCTTGGAAAGAAGGCATCTATGTCGATGATGAGCAGTGGCAGACCCTCAAAAAAACGGCGGCGGCTATCTTAGTAGAAAATAGTGACACCTCAAGCAAAGGCGCAGGCGGCGTATAACCAAACATTGAAGAGTTAAGCTCTCAACATCTTAAATACAATACGACCTTTATGGCCCTCATAGCTAGCCACTTTGAGGGTTTTTTATCGTTTAAACAGCCGTTAAAAATAAATATGTAAAAAAATAAATATAATAGAAACAGCGTAGAAATTTTTTGCTATGATGATATTTTGCAGACATAAGTTCAACCGTATTTCTCTTACCTTCTATCTGACATTGTAGTTTTAAGATTGATCATGCCAGTGTGTCAGATATCAGCGGGTTTTGGCGTTATGAGGTCGCATATGCTACAGGTCAGCTATTCTATTAAGTGTTGGTTATTGAGCTTTAGCTTTTATATGATGTTTTATTTCATAGTATTTGCTAAGGGTTATGCTTCTATCGAGCTCCTTTATTTATTAGGAGTTAGCACCTTATTGTTCCCTATATCCAAACGCATTATGGATGCCTTATGTGACACCTTGATACCCAATACTGCTCTATTTCATGGCCTACTTCTACCGTTTATTATTAATAGTCTAATATGGCTGCTGACACCTTTTATCATCGCCTTAACGTTAGTTGTCTATACAGTCTGCGCTATTAGCAAATCTATCAACCCTATAAGTCACCCTAAAGATCAGCGTCTGCAGCAAAAGATCAAGCGCCGTAGCAAGCGCAGATAAGTAGCAAGCGCAGATAAAATATCAAGATAATAGTAGAAACAAGCAGACAATAGTTTTCAAAATGAAGTCGATATGCCTGTTACCGTCATTGCTATACTCTAAGTGATTTAGGGCGTGTTGAACATTCGACCTTGGCACTGACAGAGACTATTTTTTAGGTGATTTGCAGATAAAAATGGTAAGTTTAGTCGTTCTAAGCGTCTATTTTTATCAAT
>NZ_JADQAL010000040.1:0-24906 GCF_022129275.1 Psychrobacter sp. Ps3 | reverse complement strand
GAACTATTTTAGCGATCAGCAGTGCGCATTTGTGAATGTTCAACACGCCCTATTAGAAGTGCCTGAGTACGGCTTGATTTTGTGTGTCCAGCCACTCTTCCAATCTCCGTAATGAGTCAAGCGATAAGTGCCAGCTGGCGTATCATCTGCTATGCGCCAATCGATAATCGCCTTACTATATGCCGCACCTTGACGCTGCCAAGTATAAGTGGTCTCAAAGTCGCTATCGCTTAAATAGTCAATCCATTGACCGTTCTCATAGCGCTACACCGCTAAGAAGCTGTCTTCAGTTCGCAGATTGTTTTTGGAATGGGTGGCGCGAAATACTGCTGTAGCGACCTCGCCTTTTTGATAGCTGCGGCTTGGCATGGTCTCATTGACATTGGTATCGAAGTCTTGCGCGTCGACATTATGGTTATAAGCAAACTCTGAGCGGTTAACGGTCGCCCCTTTTAACTCGCCTTGTGCCAAAGAGAGCGTCCCTGGCGTCAAAGTATCGTGAGCGCGCTTGATTGAGGTGACAATACCGCCAACGATGGCGTTGAAGTTTTGGCTGCTATAGCCTGCTAGCGTATCGTCGATACTAGCTATTTGATACAGCTGCTGGTGCGAGTAGCCAGCATTGCCTACATGAGTGTGGGTAGCGGCAAGCATCACATTATCATCGTTATACAAGTCGCCATAATCGGCTTGCAAGCGTTTAATAACCTCAAGCTTTACGGCAGTAAACATCGCGCCCATATCTGCCGACACATAGACCACACGCTGACTCTGGGTATAATGTGAAACGCTTTATGGTGAATGGTGACATAAGCTAAAACTCGCTTATATCACCATAAGGTTATTTAGAAAGTACTAAGACGTGTTTATAACATTATGGCTTGACTACATTTGCCAATCGAACGGCATTTGATGATGCCCACGTAGTGCCATCATTAGCGGCTGCTGCATTTGCGCTAGTA
Source organism: Psychrobacter sp. Ps3 (assembly GCF_022129275.1). Taxonomy (NCBI): domain Bacteria; kingdom Pseudomonadati; phylum Pseudomonadota; class Gammaproteobacteria; order Moraxellales; family Moraxellaceae; genus Psychrobacter; species Psychrobacter sp. Ps3. The sequence continues at coordinate 23,944 of NZ_JADQAL010000040.1, read as the reverse complement.
CTTCTTGCGTATAAGGAATAGCAGGCGTGCCCCATACTGGATTTGGCCATTTAATATCGTTTTGATAACGCACAATATGATGGAAATGCAGCTGCGGTACTTGATTACCTAAAGCGGCAACATTCATCTTTTCGGCTTGAAAAGTCTTGGCCAGTTGACTCGACAACCAACTTGACTCGCGTAAAAACTGGTTTTGATCGGCCTCTGAGAGCTCATATAGCTCGGTTATTCCAGTCACTCGCGGCACCAATATCAGCCAAGGAAACTGGCAATCATTGATCAAACGGCAGGTGGATAAAGGAAAATCACCAACCAAAAAACTATCGCTAGCAAGCTTAGGATGCAATTGAAACATAAGATGTATTTCTCTAATAATAAATATAATAAAAAGGTAGAAGTAATTAAAGCTATTTTAGCAGTTATCGTTGTAGCCGTGTTAGCAATTCCCTTAAGCCAGCTCTGCTGTCATATGCTCGCTAAAGTACTTTAGTAGCTTCTCCACAGCTTTGACTCTTTGCTCAGCGCTTTCTAGATTATCTGCATCACTGTAGCGGATACCTGAGGCGCCATTCATCCGATACTTTTGTCCATTTGATTGAATGAGTTTAATAATAGCCAAAGCATCGACTGGGGTATCAGGGGCAAACTCTAAGCTGACGCTGCTACTATTGGCATCAATCTTATTGATCATCAAGGGCTCAGCTTGCAGCCGCAGACCATGTACAGCAAACAGCTGCTTGGTTTGATCCGGTAGCCCCCCGAAGCGATCTATCATTTCCGTACGGATATCGGTGAGGGCGTCAATATCATCAGCATTACTAATACGTTTATAAAATAGCAGGCGCTGATGCACATCGTGCACATATTCTTCTGGAATCAGTGCTGAGCTATGCAAGTTAATTTCACTAGTCAGCGACAATGGCGTATTGAGATCAGGCTCTTTGCCTGCTTTAATCGCCTTAGTCGCACGCTCGAGCATATCCATATAGAGGCTAAACCCAATCGCTTGCATATTACCGCTTTGCTGTTTACCTAGTATCTCGCCTGCCCCGCGAATCTCTAAATCTTCACTTGCTAGCATGAAACCAGCGCCAAGCGTATTAGCGCGTTCAATAGCGCGTAGTCGGCGCTTTGCATCACCTTTTAGACCTTTGAGCGATGGCACCAGTAAATAACAGTACGCTTGATGATGACTACGACCTACGCGGCCACGCAGTTGATGCAGCTGCGCAAGTCCAAACTTATCTGCGCGCTCAATGATAATGGTGTTGGCATTAGGCACGTCGATGCCGGTCTCGATAATGGTTGAGCAAACCAATACATTAAACTTTTTGTGATAAAACTGCTGCATGATTTGCTCAAGTTGCCGCTCTTGCATCTGCCCATGCGCGACACCTACTCTAGCTTCTGGCACCAACTCACGTATCGTCTCTGCCATGCGCTCAATACTCGCCACATCATTGTGCAGCAGATAGACTTGTCCGCCGCGTAACAGCTCTCGCAGAATCGCCTCTTTCATTAATGCTTCGGTCTTTTGCATGACAAAAGTCTTGATCGCTAAGCGGCGCGCAGGCGGTGTGGCGATAATCGACATATCACGCATACCAGACAGCGCCATATTGAGCGTACGCGGAATCGGTGTGGCAGTCATCGACAAACTATCGACATCCGTCTGAATGGCCTTGATACGCTCTTTATGACGTACGCCAAAACGGTGCTCTTCATCAACGATCATCAAACCCAAATTGGAGAACTCGACGTCTTTTTGTAGCAGCTTGTGCGTACCGATAATGATATCCACTTTACCAGCGGCCAAATCTGCAAGCACTGTATCTTGATGTTTTTTGCCGCCAAAGCGCGATAAAGTCTCAATGCGCACTGGCCAATCGGCGAAGCGGTCGCGAAAGTTATCTTCATGCTGACCGGCAAGCAACGTCGTCGGTACTAACACCGCCACTTGATAACCGGCGCTAACCGCAATAAAGGCGGCTCGCATCGCCACTTCTGTCTTACCAAAGCCAACATCACCGCAGATCAGGCGATCCATCGGTTGGTTTTGGCGCATGTCTTCCATCACTGCGTGAATGGCGTTGGCTTGATCGGGCGTCTCTTCAAAGGCAAACTGGCTGGCGAATAGCTCATACTGCGACGGCTCAATCTTAAAGTGGATACCGACTCTGGCCTCACGTCTTGCCTGCATGTTTAAGAGTTCAGCCGCTACATCATGAATTTGTTGTAAGGCTTTTTGTTTGGCTTTGTCCCATTTGCCGCTACCGATTTTATGCAGTGGCGCTAAGGCCGGATCGCCACCACTGTAACGGCTGATCATTTGCAGATTGGCTACGGGCACATAAATACTCGCATCATCAGCATATTTTAAGTGAATAAACTCTTGCTCACCATCACCTACATCTAGAAGGATTAAGCCATCATAGCGCCCTATACCGTGCTCAATATGCACCACGGGGCTACCTTGGGTCAGCTCAGTGACGCTTTTAACTAAGAACTCTTCTGAGACCCCGCTTTGACGCCGACGGCGCGTTTGCAGCACTTGCCGGCCAAACAGTTGTGTCTCGCTGATCACCACTAAGCGCTCAGGCACATAAACGCCGCGCTCAATCGGTGCGACGGTCAACCCAACATGAGGCAAACGACTATGCTTATTAGGGTCGTTATGAGCTATGCTGCTATGATCGATAGCTAAAAAGTCTCTAAAACTATCATAAGCTTTGGTCTCAATTTTACCTTTGAATAACTCAATGAGAATTTCACGCCGGCCTGCGGTTTCAGCGACGATTAACACCGGCGTTGCCGTTTGGCTCTGTAGTTCTAGGAAAGCTAACAGATCAGCTAAAGGCTCAGATTTTTGGTGGTTGACAGACAACTGCGGCGGCTCTTGGGCGCTTAAGGTCACTAGTCCTTGCACCTTTTGATTATCTGAGCTGTTATCCTCCATTGCCGCCTGAGTCTGACTCGTCGCCAGCTCACTGCGGGCGCTAACGATCACGCGTGGATACTGATTGAGCTGCTCGTTAAAGCGATTAGCAGGCAAATATAGGAATTCAGGCGCAAGTATTGGCTTATCGATATCGTGGCGACGCTCTTCATAACGGCGCTGTATTTGCGACCAATAATCGACTTGCCGCTCACCGATAAGCTCATCAGTAATAAATAGCACGTCACTGGGCAGATAATTAAATAAACTACTCTCTTCTTGCCAATTATTTAGATCAAAAAACAGCGGCTGATAATACTCAAGACCACTACTCGCAATCCCTGCCATCACGTCTTTATGTAACTCAAACTTGCGGCTACTGGCATTTGGGAACATCGCAGCAAAGTTTGTTCTGAAGGTTTCGCGGCCTTCATCCAGTGGAAATTCTTTAGCAGGCAAGATTTGGAATTTCTTAATGGGTTTTGAGATATCAGGGAGCTTATGTAATAGCGACAGCGACTCTGCGCCCATGATACTGTCGTTACCCGATAGCATAGCTCGCAAATCATCTTCAGTTAAAGTGCGCTGCGTTTGCGGATGAAAAAAACGAATAGTCTCAATCTCATCATCAAACAGATCAAGACGCAGTGGAAACGGCTGACCCATAGCAAAGATGTCGATGATACTACCGCGTACCGCAAACTCACCAGGCTCAAAGACGTTTTCGACTGCTCGGTAGCCTGCTTTTGCCAGTAGTTCGCGCTGAGTATTGATATCGAAAATATCACCTACGCTCAAGTCAAAGTGCTGGCCGATCAGCCAACTTGGTGGCGCGACTCGCTGCATCAGTGTCTGCACCGATATCAATAGCACTCCTGTCGTCGGCATATCGGTCAATAGATTGATACGCTCACTGACGATGTCTTGGTGCGGCGATAGCTCATCATAAGTCAAAGTCTCCCAATCAGGGAACACATAAGCATCGACGCCGCAAAACGCCAGTTCAGTCTCAATCTGATTGAGCTGGTTTTGATCGCGCGCTACCATAATCTTGAGCCGATCAGCCACCTGCCATAACTCAGTATTGACCAAGCTTGCAAGCCAAAGGCTACTCACCGCCCCATGCACAGGCGCCAGCCAGCGCCGCTGATGATCCTTAATAGGAAAAAGTTGCTTGTTAATAGGATAAAAAGCGTCAGTCAAAGCAGTGATAGGCATAAAGAGTAGTATCGAAGTTAGCGGATAAGGGATATGAAAAATAAAGAGATATTATACGAATTTTTTGGCCATTGACCAAAAGTTATGCGGTAACGGTTTGTCAGTTTGAGGACTTGTCCGTTTCAAACTTTTCATTTTAGAGGTATGGACGGTTAGTTTAAGGGTATCCAATAAACATAGCTAAGCGCGAACCTGCATCAGTGCAGTCAGCGCTTAGCTACTTTTTGATCTTGATGTCGATATCTGACTTATAAATTTAACCGCTATATAAATCGAGCTGCTACAGTAATGCTTTATCACTAGCAATTATGCCGTTATTGTCAGCATAGACAAACATACCAGAATTAAGCGTCAAATCACCAAAACTAATTTCAATATCCGTTTGCCCTTCATCACGGCGCGTTGATTTGCGCGGAATACAGCCTAATGCCATTACTCCTATGTCCATCTGCGCCATATCATCGACATCACGGACACAGCCGTAGACCACAACGCCTGCCCAGCCATTATCAATAGCCGCTTGCGCGATCATATCACCAAGCAGCGCGCAGCGCATAGAACCGCCACCATCGACAACTAATACCTTTCCGTTGCCATCAGCGTCTTTGCCATTACTATTCAATAACGCTTTGACACGGCTATTATCTTCAAAGCACTTAACCGTGACAATCTCACCGCAGAATTTATCTTTGCCGCCAAAGCTATAAAACGACTTACCTTCGATATTAGGCAAGCAAACTTGTGATTCAGGATTAGCGTCTAATAAGTCGCAGGTCACAAAATCTTCTTTCGTCATCTCATTAATATCTGGCATAGTTATCTTCCTTGTTCAGTTTTTATTGATAATTTTTACTTAGGCTATTTTATAAGAGCGGGCTTACTTAGCTAGTCATATATTCATACTAGTGCTTTACTCGCGTCATCGCAAGCATCTGCTTATTTTCAATAATACTTGTGGTACTAGGCAGATTAGCGGACTGAAATTTGCGGCGCTCATAAAGGTTATTAGCGCTCATAGTCATCGCGCTTGCGACTCGTCTAGCGCTAATAGGATGGATGGATAGCGACTCTGGTACCAAAGGCGAAAACACCTTAAAGATGTTTTGACTCACATTCTCAAGCGTTCGCCCTTTGTGTTTACCCAGTAATAACGAGGGACGAAAAATAAGGAGCTGTTTGAAACCCAATGCTCTAATGGACTGCTCGGTCTCTGCTTTTACTCGGTTATATAAGAAACGACTGTCGATATCATTATTCATTGCAGATAATAAAAAGAAATTCTCTACGCCTTTTTCTCGGCATAATTTTGCAAAGCTGACATTATAATCGTGATCGACTTTACGAAATGCCTCATCACTACCGGCTAGCTTGCGAGTGGTCCCTAAGCAGCTAAAAGCATCGGTATTTTGATCAGCGCCAATATTGGCACATATTTCGGCTAAGTTATCGAAGTCATTCACTTGATAAAAATGAATACTGGCATTGATGTAACGCAGCGGTCGTCTCGCAATCACGATTAAAGTGTCATAAATCTCACTTAATTGCTTTACTAAGTATTGCCCTACCAAACCTGTGGCGCCAATTACAATTGCTTTTCGCTGCATAGCTTATCCATCTTTATAGTCAAATATTTTATAGTCAATCTTTTGGTTATCGTCTCATATATTTTAGTCTTATCGACAACAGCTATTATAAGTTAACCGATTCACTCTATGATTGCTTATCATTAATTGTAAGAGATTTTATCAAAAAAATCGGCGGTAGAAGTAAATATCGATAAAGCAGAAACTTTGTTCACAAAAGGCGTCTAGTCGCTTCAATGAATAGCAGCGATATCATATCACTGCTACTTAAATACACACTTCTTTATGCTTCTTCGCTCAAATATATTGTTCTTAGAGCAAGAATTTGTTAAAATGACCGGCTTTACACGTCGAAGCTATTTAATTATTCCAAACGGCTTTGACGCCTTTGATGACTTACTGTACATTTGGCATCAACATCATGTTTGGCGAGACGGCTGCTCGTCACCGATGATGGTTAAAACTATTACTGTATTCAACATTCATATTTTTATCTGTCTTTATCAAGGAGATACGCGTGGCTAATACTGCACAAGCTCGTAAACGCGCCCGTCAAAACACCAAACGTCGCCAACACTCTGCTTCACAGCGCTCTATGGTTCGCACTTACCTTAAGCGTGTAGATGCAGCTATCGAGTCAAAAGACTATGATGCGGCAACTGAAGCTTACAACAAAGCGGTACCGGTTTTAGACCGTATGGCTGACAAAGGCATTATTCACAAGAATAAAGCTGCTCGTCGTAAGAGCCGTTTGAACAAAGCAATCAAAGGCTTACAAGCTTAATCATAAGAGAATACTCTTATTTAGATTGCTAGGTTTAAACCTAAAAAACCTTGTCACAGGCTAAAATGCTGAGACAAGGTTTTTTTATGGCTGTCAGTTTTTACGGGTGTAAGTTAGTGAAGCCTATTGGCGCTATACAATAACTATTAAGCTGGCGGAAATAGCTGAAAGCTTAGTTATCAACTACAAACTCAGTGATTAGCTACAAGCTCAGTTATCTCAATCCCATTTTACCTCTGACGGCAGCAGCAGCTTATCACTACCAAAGCCTGAAGCATTATAATAGGTCTCTAACAAATGACTCACTGGGCGGATATAATGCTCACCTCGCCATATCAGGTTAGCGTTCACCTTCTCAAAAGCGCCTTCATCGAACCATAAAAACACCCCTTCCATCATTTTGGGCCAATCATTCCAGTCGATCTCTATAAAGTCGAGCATGACCGCTAAGAATGCCGATAACAAGGTATCATGACTCACTGCTAGCAGCATATGACCTGGCTGCGGCTGATGTTGATAAAATAGTGAGAGAATATCTAAGCCGCCTTGATAGGGATTCTTGGTCCCCTCAAGATTGTTTTGCAAAAAACGATTGATAAAGTTCAGCACGCCAATCTCTTTAAATATCGGATTGGCAATCTCAGGGTCGGTGACTAAGCTACCCGGCTCTACCAGTAGTGATTGATGGACAATACTACGGCTAAGACCTGCGCCTTGTTGCATGAGCATAGCGGTGTCTATACAGCGTCCTATCGGACTTGAGAGACTATCCACATCTAAGGAGTACGGCAGATGCCCTGCGAGCCAACGTCCCCAAGATTTGGCTAACACGCGGCCTCTAGGAGTCAAAGGCAGCTGATAACTGGCAAAACCGTTACCGTCTGAGCGCTCACGTAAAGAGTGCCGAGTAAATAATATCAGTCGCTTGTCCTCAGGCAACACCCCAACAGAAGACATCATGCTATCTGGCAGATGCGCTGGAGCTGGCATGCTTGGACTATGTCTTGAGTGCACACTCACATGAGAGTTAGTATGCTTAGGATCAGTAGTATTAGTCATAAAAGATAGTATAACGAGCTGTTTATTTATAAGGGGAAAATACAATTTGAGTCACTACTGTAGCCATCATAAAACCCACTCGCTATCTTATACTTCGATAACTCTATCCCAAGCGAACTCAAGAGCAGTACTGCTCACTTCGTTAGGATAAGCACGCGGATTGACGATAACACGAGTGTCATTGATACGGTAATCAAAGGCTTCATGAGTATGACCATGCACCCAAAGCGTTGGCGCCCAGTCCTCAAACATCCAAGCAGACAAATCGGTGACAAAAGCGGCGTTACTCGGTAAGGTCGCGTACTTTTGGGACACTGATAAAGGGCTAATACTATGGTGAGTCATCACTACCGTTTTTTTGCCTAACTGCTTGGCGGCTATCAGCGCTTGCTTGAGCCATTGCCGCTGCTCATCATGAATCTGTATTGAGACCTCTGGTGAAAACAGCTCATGACCTGCATATATTTGCTTATAGTCGCGCATAAAGCGCTTGGCAATATCTATAGTATCGCCATTAGCCTGATATTGATAGTCCGTCCATAACGTACAGCCTAATATTCGTACCTCACCAATGTCGATATGCTGACACTGCAAAAAACGCAAGCCTAAATGCTGAGTCGCATCGTAGTTATCCCAAGTCGCTAGCTTTTTATCAAAATGCAAAATATCTTCGTTAAAATATTCGTGATTACCTGCAATCGTTAGCAGAGGGACTTGTAGCCGTGCCGCTTGCTGTTGTAGCCAAGGCATACCGCTGTCACTATTAGCGGTGTCGCCTGCGACCAACACAATATCAGCATCAGTCTTTGGAATATGTCCTATGGGATGCGATTGTCTGACATAGCTATCGATATGAAGATCGCTTAATATCTGGAATTTCATACAACTCAATATAATAAATAGGTTAACAACGTAGACTCTAAACCGTGGTAGCGATAAAGCTAAAATGCTCACCTAGTGTAGCATTTATTTATATGGCGTTAGAGACTAAAAAAGACAACGGCTAGGTTGTCTTTTTATAATAGTATAAAGCGGCGTTAACGATATCTCATCATAATAGCTTATACCGATAGCAGCTATACCTTAGATATCTATACTTCGTAAAATAGTCTGTAGCTTCGTGGTAGGATCAGGCGAGTTGGTAATAGAGCGGCCGATCACTAGATAGTCCGCGCCGTCTTGCAAGGCTTGCTTAGGCGTACAAATGCGCTGCTGATCATCACTGTTATCTTCTGGCAAACGGATACCTGGGGTAATCAGTTTAAAATCATCACCGCATAATGTCTTAAGCCTTTTTGCCTCTTGCGCAGAGCAAACCACCCCATCGAGACCAGCTTTTTGGGTCAATTGTGCAAGCCTACTGACTTGAGTTTCAAGCTCATTATTGACCCCAATTTGCGCTAAATTCTGTTGATTCATCGAGGTCAGTACGGTCACTGCAATCAGCAAGGTATCATAGCCGCCTTCGACTAGGCGCTGTTTTGCTAGTGCCATAGCATCATAACCGCAGCTAGCGTGGACATTAACCATCCATACACCTAAATCAGCCGCAGCCATGACGGCTTGCGCGGTAGTATTAGGAATATCATGGAACTTGAGGTCTAAGAATACCTCAAAGCCTCGCTTTTGTAGCGCCTGTACGATAGCAGGCCCTGAGCGGGTAAATAGCTCCTTGCCTACTTTAAGACGGCACAGCGTAGGGTGTAGTTTATCTGCTAACGCAAGAGCGGCGTCTAAGGAAGTATTATCTAAAGCCACAACAACAGGAGAAGTCAGGGTTGTAGAAGCTGCTTTGAGAGGCGCCAAAATATCCGTCATGAGTTTACCGCTTTTTTTAAATAGTAATTAGTGATTTGGTATTAAAGTGATGCAATAACTCCATCAACGACGAGGATTTTTGCTGATGGTACTGGTCTTAGCAGCAATGGTGTTATCACTTTCATCAGCGACTACGTCAGGCTGAGCTGGCGTGCCATAGACAGCTTGTTCGGCGGTGGGTGCATTCGCTTGACGATCGATAGCGATATTGGCTTGATTGAGCTGCTCTTGTAGATGGGCGTTACTTTTTTGCAGACGAGAAATTTCCCATTTATTCTGAAATACTCGAAACAGTAATAACGACAGTATAAGACCAATTACAATACCCAGAGTCATACTCAAAATCAGCAGCAACCCTAAGTTCATAGCAGGCGCTTGTGAGAATAACAAATTCACCCCAATATCAGAATTATTTGCTAATACCAAACCAAGCGCGTAGGCAAAGCTCAAAAATAGTAGGACAAACAGTATAAAGCGCATAATGGGTTACCTTTTAGTTAGTAGTCATCTGTTGGTAGAGGCTAATCTCGATCAAAACCTTAGCTGCAATATCAAGCCAAAAGTAACTATACCGCTATTTTGTCATTGACCGCTTCACGTAGCGCTTTACCTGGCTTGAAATGCGGAATAGCTTTTGCAGGGACAGGTACACTTTCTCCCGTTTTGGGGTTGCGCCCTATACGCGCGCGTCTGTGATGCAAACAAAAGCTACCAAAACCGCGTACTTCAACACGGCCATCATTCGCTAAAGTGTCTACCATAAGATTGAGTATTTCACGCACTGCATCATCAACCACGCTCTCAGCCATTGGATCACAGCTGACACTCAAATTATTAATAAAGTCAGATTTATTTATCGCTTGCTGCATTGTCACACTTGCCTTATTGATTTAGATTTGTCAGATTAAAAACAAAAAACTGCACTTGTTCAAGCACTTAATATTAGTTTACGTCTCAAAACTCGTGGTGACAAATGATATCTCAAATAAAAACAAATAGAAATCAAAGTTTGCTCATTTTAGCTAAAAGTTTTTTATTTTTTATAAAAAGCGGCTTTGTTATCTGTTATTTGACAACTAATATTAAGACCTATCGAAATTAGAACATAAAAAAAAGCGACCGAAGTCGCTTTTTTATTTATTATCTATACAAACAAATCAGAGATTTACTGCATTTGCTCTTTGATCAAGTCACCAATAGTCTTAGGCTGAGCATCAGAACCTGCTGCTGGAGCTGCTCCTGCACCGCCAAGATCTTTAATCGCTTGACGCTCTTCAGCTTCGTCTTTAGCTTTGATAGACAAGCTGATGTTACGCGTTTTGCGATCAACACTGATGATTTTCGCTTCAACGTCATCACCAGCAGATAGATGCTTAGTCGCATCTTCTACGCGGTCACGTTGAATCTCAGAGGCACGTAGATAGCCTTCAACTTCATCAGCAAGCTCAACAGTCGCGCCTTTAGCATCAACTTCTTTGACTTTACCATTAACGATAGCGCCGCGATCATTAGCGACTAGGTATTCGTTGAATGGATCAGAACTTAACTGCTTCACGCCTAAGCTAATACGGTTCGCTTCTGCATCTACAGACAATACCATAGCTTCAACGGTGTCGCCTTTGTTGTAGTTACGGATAGCTTCTTCGCCAGTCTCATTCCAAGAAATATCAGATAGATGAACCAGACCGTCGATACCGCCGTCTAGACCGATGAAGATACCAAAGTCAGTGATAGACTTGATAGTACCTGTGATCTTATCACCGCGCTCATGCTTCTTATCGAACTCATCCCATGGGTTTGCTAGAGTCTGTTTGATACCTAGGCTGATACGACGACGCTCTTCGTCAATATCAAGGATCATCACATCAATCTCATCGCCAACTTGTACGACTTTTGAAGGATGGATGTTCTTATTGGTGTGATCCATCTCTGATACGTGGACTAGACCTTCGATGCCTTCAGAGATCTCAGCGAAACAACCATAGTCAGTTAGGTTGGTGACGCGAGCTTTAACGATACTACCTACTGGGTAAGTACCACCAACGTTATCCCAAGGATCTGTGCCTAATTGCTTCAGACCTAGGCTTACGCGGTTACGCTCACGGTCAAACTTCAGTACTTTAACTTTTAGGTCTTGACCGACTTCAACCACCTCAGATGGGTGCTTGATACGGCGCCATGCCATGTCAGTGATGTGAAGTAGACCATCGATACCACCAAGATCAACGAACGCACCGTAATCGGTTAGGTTTTTAACGATACCTTCGATCTCGATACCTTCTTCAAGCTTGTTCAACAGCTCTTCGCGCTCAGCTGAATTTTCAGCTTCCATAACCGCACGGCGGCTAACCACAACGTTGTTACGCTTTTGATCAAGTTTGATCACTTTGAACTCTAGCTCTTTGCCTTCAAGATGCGTGGTATCACGGATAGGACGAACGTCAACCAATGAACCTGGTAGGAAAGCGCGTACTGAACCGATATCAACGGTGAAACCGCCTTTAACTTTGCTTGAGATAATACCTTTAACGATTTCATCGTTATCGGCGATCTTCTCTAGGAAGTTCCAAGTCTCAACACGCTTCGCTTTTTCGCGTGACAGTAAAGTTTGACCCATACCGTTATCTACGGCTTCAACGACAACATCAACACTATCGCCAACTTCAACTTCAAGTTCGCCTTCTTCGCTTAAAAACTCTTCACGAGCGACGATACCTTCAGATTTAAGACCAGTATCTACAGTGATCCAGTCGTTATCGATGGCAACAACAGCACCTGTGATAACCGAGCCACGCTCGATATCTAAGCCTGTTTCTTCGATGCTCGCTTCAAATAGTTCAGCAAATGATTCCATTATATCTACCTTTGTGTAGCCGTAGCCTGTCCAGCACAGTACGGATCAAATTTATGATTTTATAAAACGTTATGCTGGTTTTATATCTTATAAAATCATATAAAAAAACAGTTGTTAATAATAAGCGCGTCGTTGTAGCAACTCACTAGTAACAACAGTCTAAAAACCTAGTTAAATCAGTATTATACTATTTTTAGTATTAAGTAGAAACACATGCAAATAGTGAAAATATGACTCAATGCTTTAATCTTACTATTTTACCCTAAAACTGCATCATTTACGACTCATTAATCGTTATATTTCTGTCAAAAGCATATCCCTTGTTGCTGACAGTAGCTTTTAATCTGCTCGTAAACCACATCCGCAGGCAGTGCTGAACTATCTAATACTAGCGCATCGGAGGCAGGCTTTGACGGCGCAGTGCTCCGGTTCTCATCACGATCGTCGCGCGCTTTAATCGTCGTTAAGATAGCCTGGTAGTCCGCAACTTGTCCGGCCTGCTCTAGCTGACATACTCGGCGTTCAGCTCGCGCCTCAGGGCTAGCTGTAAGGTAGACCTTAACATCAGCATCAGGAAACACGACTGTACCCATATCACGGCCATCAGCCACTAGACCTGAGCGCGTAGCCATATCTTTCTGTAGCTGCAACAAAGCTTGGCGCACTTCAGGAAATACCGCCACTTTCGAAGCATAACCACCAACTGTCTCATTACGGACTTGCTCACCAACGCGCTCATCATTGACGATAATATCGATACGCCCTGAGGTATTATTCAGCTCAAACGCAATGTCTAAGCTTTGGGTTAGCTGCAACAAAGCAGCTTCATCAATAGTCTTACTGCCATCAGCACCCAGCAATCCGGCCTCAAAAGCTTTTAGACCGACGATCCGATATAAGGCTCCAGAATCTAGCAATTGATAGTCCAAGCTTTGCGCCAATCGCCAAGCAACCGTACCTTTACCGGCACCACTAGGACCGTCGATACAAATCACAGGAAAGCGTTCTGGCAACACTTGGCTCTGTTGATTAGCAGAGTCAGTCTTAACAGAGGGGTTAGATAGCTCAGGTGCAGTCATAATGGCTCAGTCATTATTGGTTAGCAGTCCTAGTCAGCAAAACGCTGATAGAAGCAATTATCAATTCAAGTAATAGCTAGTAGCTAGCTAAAAACTTTTATCGACTAATAAAGCAGGTTCACGCAATTAAATAGCGTCATATTATAGCAAGATAACGCGGCTGCCACTAGCACTAGATAGATGCCATTGTCTGACGATGGCATCGCTTTTATTAGCCTTTGGATAACATGTCTACTCTTACAGTACTTACTGGTGCTGTGTTTGCTGAATTTTACTAGCTTTTAACGCCTGTCGGCGCTGACGAAAAAATGCTTTTAGTAGTTGACTGCTAGACTCTTGGCATAGCCCTTGTTGTACTTGTATCTGATGATTATAAAAAGGCTGAGTGCTCAGATTCATCTGACTGCCGACCATACCAGCGCGCGGCTCATTAGCGGCATAAACGAGCCTGCCTACACGCGCATGAATAAGGGCGCCGATGCACATCGTACAAGGCTCTAAGGTAACATATAATGTAGTACCCACCGGCAAGCGATAATTATTAAGATGCCGACAAGCCGCTCTTATGGCTGTCATCTCCGCATGAGCTGTCGCATCGTGACGGCCTATAGGCTCATTAAACCCTTCACCGATAATGCTATGATCATGGACTAAAACGGCGCCTACTGGTACCTCTCCCTGCCCAGCGCCCCGCTTAGCAAGCGTCAGAGCATACTGCATCCAGTAGTAATCTGTAAGTGACCAAAAACGACAATTGGCCAGCTCGTTATCAGTAACTGCCCTAGATAGCTCATTATTAACCTGTAAAGGCTGCAAAGCATTAGAGAACTGCCACAAAGGCAGTAATAATAAACGTTGACTGCTCATTTGCATAGTAAACATAGTAAGCTACTGCGGTAATTGCCAATCGATCGGTGTCTGACCATGCTGCTTGAGATAATCGTTCGTTTTCGAAAAAGGTCTTGTGCCAAAGAAGCCTCCACGATTAGCAGCTAATGGCGAAGGATGTACCGCCGTCAAAATCAGGTGCTTATCGGTATCGATATACTTGCCTTTTTTCTGCGCTTTGCTGCCCCATAAGATAAAGACAGTATGCTCAGTTTGCTCATTGACCACATCGATAACTTTGTCGGTGAACTGCTCCCATCCCGCGTTTTGATGGCTATTGGGCTCGCCCTCGCGAACCGTCAACGAGCTGTTGAGTAATAATACTCCTTGCTGTGCCCAATAGGTTAGATCGCCATGCTTAGAGGGCGTGACACCGATATCGCTTGCCATCTCTTTTAGTACGTTATTCAGCGATGGTGGCTTAGGTATGGTCTTAGGGACGGAAAAAGATAAACCCATCGCTTGCCCTGCGCCATGATAAGGGTCTTGGCCGAGAATAACCACTTTGACATTCGATAAAGGCGTCAAGTTTAGCGCATTGAACATTAAAGGCGCTGGCGGATAGATACTATCACCTGACTGATAAGCTTGCTTTAAGAACTCACGCAGCTCATCCATATTCTCTGAGGTCAGCTCCTCCTCTAGAGCGCGCTTCCAATCCTCTGGGAGCTTTACTTTATCTAAAATCGCCTTTTTTTCGGCGGCAGTCTTAGTGTTAGAGTCATCATCAGATAGATCGTCAAATAAATTCATGGTTATCAAGCCTTATTAATTATCAGTAAATCTTACTAGCGAGGGTAACAAAAATAACGGTTGTTTTTCATTAGACTTTTAAAATAAATTGAG
Source organism: Psychrobacter sp. Ps3 (assembly GCF_022129275.1). Classification (NCBI taxonomy): domain Bacteria; kingdom Pseudomonadati; phylum Pseudomonadota; class Gammaproteobacteria; order Moraxellales; family Moraxellaceae; genus Psychrobacter; species Psychrobacter sp. Ps3. The sequence goes on along the minus strand of NZ_JADQAL010000040.1, from coordinate 8,880 downwards.
CAAACAAATTAGCTCAAACAAGAATAAGTGCATAAAAAAACGACTACCTCTATAGATAGAGATAGTCGTTATAGTAACCAAAGAACATATTAACTAGCGACAGATTCAGAATCTGAGCGCGGCTCATGAGTCTCAACGACTGTCAAAAGTATACGGCTGTCGTCTGAACTCTTTGCTTTGCGGCTGCTCTTATCAAGATCTACCGACTCTGTCGTCTGCTCCTCTTCCGGTGCTAAAGTGAGCTGCACAACCCCGCCATTTACCAAATCACCGAACAAGATCATACTGGCAAGCGGTTTTTTAATCTCATCTTGAATGAGGCGCTGCATAGGACGTGCGCCCATCAGACGATCATAGCCTTTATCCGCTAGATAATCACGTACTTCGTCATCAATCTCAAGAGTGACTTGTTTGTCATCGAGCTGGACTTGTAGCTCAACCAAGAACTTATCAACCACTGAGGTGACAACTGAAGGCTCTAACGCGTTGAACTGAATAATCGCATCTAAGCGGTTACGAAACTCTGGAGTAAACACCCGCTTGAGCGCTTCAGTATTATCACGGCTATGGTCTTGCTCCGTGAAACCCATAGATGAGCGGCTAATACTCTCAGCGCCCACGTTAGTGGTCATGATGATGATAACTTGTTTAAAGACTGCTACACGGCCATTATTGTCTGTCAAAGTACCATGATCCATCACTTGCAGTAGCAAGTTAAAGACATCAGGATGCGCTTTTTCAATCTCATCAAGCAACAACACACAGTGCGGATGCTGATTGATCTTTTCAGTCAATAAGCCGCCCTGATCAAAACCAACATAGCCTGGAGGTGCACCAATCAGACGAGAGGCTGTATGCGCTTCCATATACTCACTCATATCGAAACGGACCAGCTCAACGCCCAGCAAATTAGCCAATTGGCGCGAAACTTCGGTTTTACCCACCCCAGTAGGCCCTGCAAACATAAAGGAGCCGATAGGCTTGTCTGGCGCTTTAAGACCGGCACGCGATAGTTTGATCGCATCCGCTAGGTTTTCAATCGCTTCGTTTTGACCAAAGACGAGATGTTTAAGGTCACGATCTAAATGCTCAAGGATACTCTTGTCATCGGTAGAGACAGACTTAGGCGGAATACGAGCTAGTTTTGCAACAATCGCTTCGATATCAGCCACATCGATTTTAATCGGTGCTTTTTGTGCCTTATTAGAGGCAGCATAATCAAAATCAGTAGCTTGCTGAGCATTTGTATGAGTCTGCGACTTATCATCCGACTTCGCTAATGCTGCTTGCTCACTCATCTCGTTATCAGTGTCGTCTTCAAGACTGGCGTCGATATCATCATAATCAGTTTCATCGATGTCTTGTTCGAGATCGGCGATAAAGCTCTCTTCAGCTTTGATGTCTTCGGCATCAGGAATTACACCCAAACGCTTGTACGCACCCGCTTCGTCGATAATATCGATCGCTTTGTCTGGCAAGAAACGCTCATGAATATGCTTCGAGGACAGCTCTACTGCGCTAACTAAAGCCTCGTCAGTATATTCGACATTATGAAACTCTTCATAACGCGGTTTTAGACCGCGCAAAATATCAATACTGTCGTCTACGCTAGGCTCTTTGACATCGATCTTTTGGAAACGACGCGAGAGTGCATGATCCTTTTCGAACACTTGACGATATTCTGTAAAGGTCGTGGAACCAACACAGCGCAGCTCGCCATTGGCTAACGCCGGCTTGATCAGATTAGAGACGTCCATATTGCTACTCATAGAGGAGCCAGCACCGATAATCATGTGTATCTCATCGATAAACAAGATGGCATTTGGCTTTTTCTTGAGCGCATCAAGCAATGACTTCATACGTTTCTCAAAGTCGCCGCGATACTTAGTACCAGCAATTAGCGAACCGATATCTAAACTATAAATCACGCAGCCTTTGAGTGGTTTGGGCGCTTTATCATTGATAATTAACCAAGCTAAACCTTCAGCAATGGAGGTTTTACCCACGCCAGGCTCACCGACTAACAGCGGGTTGTTTTTGCGGCGGCGGCATAATACTTGGGCAGTGCGCTCAATCTCTAGGGCACGACCAATGAGTGGATCTGTCTTGCCTTCAGCGGCGCGCTGATTAAGGTTAGTAGCAAACTCCACTAGAGGATCTTTACTGGTCTTCTCTTGAGCACTACGGCGCTCGCCCGTCATAGAAGAGCGCGACTCCGCAGGCTCGTCTTTGTCTTGACCGTGCGAGAGATATTGAGTCAGCTCCAAGCGGCTGATGCCTTGTTTTTTGAGCAAATAAACAGCGTAAGTATCATGCTCTGAGAACATAGAAACTAAAATATCTGACCCTTCAACCAAACGGCCACCGCCAATAGACTGCACATGAAAAATAGCTCGCTGCAAGATACGATCGAAGCTTTGAGTCGGCTGCGGAGACTGCTCTAGATCGACATCTACCGTTGGCGTATGCTTATTAATATAAGTTTCAAGCTCTGTACGCAAGCTTGAGATATTAGCATTGCAGGCTGTCAGTGTGTTGGCCGCGTGAGTGTTCTCAAGCAGCGCTAGTAGTAAGTGCTCAACAGTGAGATACTCATGCGATTTTTGGCGCGCAAGCGTCATTGCTAAACGTAAAGAAACTTCAAGATGACGACTTAACATAACGAATTCCTACGGTTGTATAACTTTTTATAATTGAATAGCTTAACTGATAAATTAGGGCGGTATGGTGAATGTTCAAGCGCAAATATCGGGGTTATGACTGGATAATAGCTCTTATTCATTACTGACTGAGTATTTCATCAGCGTTTATTCATATCAACATGATAGCCGTAGATAGTCAATCTTTTAACAACGACTAAAATGTATCAAGGCATATAAGCTATAAGATAAACGCGTGAACAAGCATACGATCACCAGCCGCTTGAACGCTGACTAATGAGATTGAAGGTGATAATAAATTGAAAAGAATGACAGTTTAAAGAAGATAAAATACAAAGCTGTAGCAGCGATAGCTGAATGAAAGAAAGGCTGTAGTAACGATATAAGTGCAGCCCTTATAAACTATATAGGGCTGCCTATCATAAAAATCAAGTGATAAAACAAGGAGATAATATAAAAAGGGCTCTGCAATGGCCTTATAAAAATAAAGGCAAATGAGTTGATTAATCGTTTATTTGTAAGAAGATTTAAACTCGATTATAACTTATTCGCCTTGATGTGGTTCAATTTGCGTTAGCAGCGGATAACCTTCACGATGCGCTAAGCTATTGACCTTTTTGGCTTTTGTTTCAGCAATATCTTTAGGATAGATACCGGCTATTCCTTTACTAGTATTATGAATCGTCAACATGATTTGTACCGCAGAATCGACGTTATGCTTAAACTCTGATTGCAGCACATAGACCACAAACTCCATAGGCGTATAGTTGTCATTGTACATCACCACCGCATACATAGGCGGCTTAGCGACCTCAGGCTCAGCCACCAATACATCGGCTTGCGGCTCGCCTTGGGTATCTGGGTCATCATCTTGCGCACGGATACCTGCCGGCATACTAGGCAAATGCCAATCCATTACCGTTGTCTCACTGTTTTTAGCGATTGATAATTGAGGTGTCATCATAATAACTTCATAATAATATTAAGATAAAAATGTAAAGACCAGCTACCAGTTACTTCTTGTAGCTAGACTCATACTGGATAATTTAAGGTGTCAGGGATTTAAGGCGTGCGCCTATATAGGAGACTGATCCACTTCTGGCAGATCTATCAAAGACAGCGGCATACTATCTACTCGATCTCCTAGCGTCCAGTCATATAGCTGCTCAACTTCTTGACCGTCTGCTGTCAGTACCAGTTTGACTTGTAATGGTTCAAAGTTGTTAGGCATGACAAAGCGGCCACGAATACGAGTAATCCCTTTGAGCAAATAACTTGCCGAATCTAAGGGAACTTCCACGAAATCATCGTCGTTCAGTAACATCAAAGTGGCATTCAAACGTTTTGCCTGACCGTCTTCGCTTAGCATAGCGACATCAAAGCCAAACTCAAAAGCGTCTTCTGGTAGTGGCTCAATTTTGGCCCCTAGGACTTGCAGCGGTAGGCCACCTTCTTCACTGAGAGCCGCAGCATAAACCTCGTTGAGCTGATTAAGCTGCTTGTTTTCAAGACTAAGCTCTTTTTGATTCTCACGCAGCTCATCCAAGTTATTTAGACTGATGGTCAGCTCTTGCTTAGCTACCGCAACTTGATTGCTCAGCTCCTTATAACTTGCTCGCATCTCCTCTAACTCTTGCACGGTCATCTGGGTACTGTTGATTGCTTGTTTATTCTGCACTTCTAGAGCATGGTAGCCACGCTTGTAACCCAAGCTATGACCTAAAGCTAACCCTACTATCACTGTAAGCAGGATGGCTGCTGCAAACAACGCTAATATCCAAGACGCAGCCCCTGCTTGTTTGCTTTTAAAACCAGTACCATAAAGCTGCTTACTGCCCGAAGCTGTTATAGCGCTACGCTTCAATGGATAATCATCCACTTTTATTTGCTGTGCCTCGCTCATTAATGACTGAGTGTCATCATTGCTAGTGGTTTGCTGCGCTGTCAAGCCTGATTTAAAAGACAGTAAATCGTCCTGATAAGGCAAAGGTACTGGCGGCAAGCGTAAGCAAATAGCAGTCTTAGTACGCATCTGGACAGTATCTCTTAAGAGGAAAGGCAAGACATTATAACGGAATTTATGGGCAATACCTAGCATCGCCCTGTAAGCCAAATGAATCAATAGTCAACATCCTTGGTCAGATTATTGTCAGCCTCAGTCATTGTTAGACTTCATAAAGGTAAGTTTATCCCTAACTTATAGCGTCAGTAATTAGCTTTATCAATTTACATTAGTAATCACGCCTTTTCACTGAATTTTTGGCTTAATTACTAATATAAAAAAATTACTACGATAGACATTACTGCGATAAAAACCTATCAAGGGACAATCGGCGCTGCGTTAAGGCCCATTGATTCCTCAAACCCAAACATCACATTCATGTTTTGTACGGCCTGCCCTGCTGCACCTTTGACTAAATTATCTTGAACCACCAGTACTGTCAGCTCACGGCGCTCATTGTCTTGATAGATCGCGATACGCAAACGGTTGCTGGCGCGTACACTACGCGTGTCAGGATATACACCAGTCGGCAATACATCAATAAAAGCCTCACCGTTATAGCTACTCTCAAACTCCTGCTGCCAATCGATAGCAGCACCTGACTCAGTCAGCTCTAAATGAATAGAGCTGAACATACCGCGTATCATAGGTACTAAGTGCGGTAAAAAGCGGATGCGCTGCGTGAATTGACTCGCTAATAGCTGCTCCACCCCTTGCTCAATCTCAGGCAAATGACGATGTCCTGTCACTCCGTACGCCTTAAAATTATCAGTGGTTTCAGCATAATTTAGCGCCAGACTCGCTTGGCGACCTGCACCTGAGACCCCAGACTTAGCATCGATTACGATACGAGACTCTATCAAACGCTCATTTTGCTGATTTTGCAACGCGATAATCGGTTTTAAACCTAAAATAGCAGTGGTCGGATAGCAGCCTGGATTTCCTACTAGCATAGCATCAGCTAATTTATCACGGTTGATCTCTGGTAGGCCATAAACTGCGCTTTTGAGCAGGTCAGGACACGCGTGTGATTGCTTATACCATTTTTCAAACTCCGCCAAAGACTGCAAACGAAAGTCAGCGGCTAGGTCGACGACTTTAATACCAGACGCGGTTAAAGCTTCGGCCTGCTGCATCGCTACGCCATGCGGGGTAGCAAAAAATACCACGTCGCACTTTTGCAGCGCTGCAAGCGTATCTTCACCTAGATCACTAAAGACAATATCTGATATCCCGCGCAAGCTTGGAAAAATCTCATCAGCGCGAGTGCCCGCTTCACTTCGTGAGGTCAATAGATCAATAGACACCTTAGGATGGGCAGATAATAAACGAATAAGCTCAATACCTGTATACCCTGTACCACCGACAATCGCTGCTGAAATCATAACTTATCCTTTTTTAAAACTTAATGCCGCTCTCAATACCAAACTCATACCTTCTAAACTTAGCGTCTAAATCTGGTAGTCATGCACGGCATCGACAAAGACTTTTGCATTGTCAGGGTTAACCCACTGAGTAATACCATGGCCTAAATTAGCAATATACCCTGTCTTGTCACCACCGGCATAAGCGCCATCTAGCATCAGCTTAACCTCGCTACGAATGCTCTCTGGAGAGCCATATAAAGTCGCAGGATCCAGATTACCTTGAATAGCCTTACTGCCTTGCAAGGTTTTATGGCGCTTAGTCAAATCACGCTGACTCTCAGTCAATACTTGGCGAGCACGGTCGAGTGGCATAGTCCAGTCTAACCCCAACGCATCCGCGGCGCTATCGGCTTGCACATCGAGCCATAGTCCGCCGCCTTTGGTAAATAGTACCACAGGCACATCTGGATGACGCTGCTTTAACTCCGCGACAATGCGCTTATTATAAGCATGCGAGAAGTCGATAAATTGACGATGGCCTAGCGCCCCGCCCCAGCTATCAAATATCTGTAAGACTTGCGCGCCAGCGACGACTTGGGCATCTAAGTAATCAATGACTGCTATCGCTAGCTTGTCTAACAACTGATGCAAAAACTCAGGGTTACTATACAAAAAGCCTTTAGTATAGCGATAGTCTTTTGAGCTACCACCCTCAATCATATAAGTCGCTAGTGTCCAAGGACTACCTGAAAAACCGAACAACGGCACTTGACCATTGAGCTCTTTACGGATGCTAGTCACGGCGTGCATCACGTAATCCAAAGAGTCATTGACATCTAAGGTTGGCAAACGATCAAGATCGGCTTGCTGGCGAATAGGATGCTTAAATTTAGGACCTTCGCCCGTTTCAAAATACAAGCCTAAGCCCATAGCGTCCGGGATCGTCAAGATATCACTAAACAAAATAGCCGCATCTAAATCCATACGACGCAGGGGCTGCATAGTAACTTCTGTCGCACGCGCCGTATCTCTACATAAGCTCATAAAGTCGCCCGCTTCCGCGCGGGTTGCTTTATACTCTGGCAAATAACGACCTGCTTGACGCATCATCCATACTGGAGTGGTATCTATCGGCTCAAAACGCATGGCGCGCAGCAATCTGTCGTTTTTTAGGGGTGCAAATTCGTGCTTAGGCGAACGGCTATTGTCTGAAACACTCATTGACAAATCTCCAAAGTAGAAATAGGTATTATTATAAAATTTTATTGTCGCCTAAGTGGTAAAGCAAATACCAAGTAGCTCAACAAAAACGTTAAACTTAAGGCAGGTTATACTATCGCTAACCTGCCCTACAAAAAATCAAATATGACGTATTAATCAAACATTATGAAGTTAAAGCTAAATTGTCGCGGTGCACCATAACTATACGCTCATCTTTATCACCAAGAATCTTGTCAAACTGCTCAGTACGCTCACGTGCTACGCGCTGAGCTTCATGTGAAGAAAAGTTGACTTGGCCAACCGCTATTCGCTCATTGGTATCTTGATGCACGATTTCGACGACATCACCCTCATCAAAACCACCACGTACCTCTACCACCCCAACGGGTAATAAGCTGCGATTTTGCTCAACGAGTGCTTTAGCTGCGCCAGCATCAACGATTAAACTACCCGCCATACGTAGATGCGCGGCAAGCCACTGTTTACGAGCGATGATTTTGTCCGCTTCATTGGTAGTCAATAAAGTCCCTAACGCCTCGCCTGAGACCACACGAGTAATCACATCATCAATGGCACCGCTGACGATCACAGTTGGGCAACCGCCCATGGCTGCAAGGCGTCCAGCACGAATCTTCGTCAGCATACCACCGCGCCCAAGTTTGCCCCCATCACCGGCGATGTCAAACAAATAATCAGCCATCGCTCGCTCTTGACGGATCATCTTCGCATCGGGATTGTCGCGCGGGTTATCGGTAAACACCCCGTCTTGATCGGTTAAGATGATGTATAGATCAGCATTGACTAAGGCCGCTGACATCGCCCCTAAAGTATCGTTGTCACCGAATTTAATCTCATCAATGGTGATCGTATCATTCTCATTAATGACCGGTAGTACGCGCCACTCTAACAACTGAGTTAAAGCGCCGCCAGTATTCAAATAACGGCTACGGTTAGATAGATCATCATGAGTTAGTAGTAGCTGCGCGCTTTGGACGCCATGCTGAATCAGCGCTGACCACCAAGTTTCGATCAAACCCATCTGACCGATAGAAGCGCAAGCTTGTAGTGCCATAAGCTTCTTGGGACGCTCTTCTAGATTCATCCGTACTACGCCTTCAGCCACGGCACCTGATGACACCAGTAACACTTCCATACCTTGATTATGCAGTTTGGCAATCTGTTTTGCCCAACCATAGATAGCAGTTCGATCAAGCCCGCGACCATTATTGGTCAATAACGATGAGCCGATCTTGACAATAACGCGCTGAATATCAAAGTTGCGGGATTGTTTAATAAACCTTGCTTCTTCTGTCGTTTGTTCGCTGTCAACTGCCATAAAAAACTCCTTTCTATGAATGGTGCTTAGGGAATGGTACTTATATTATTGGTACTTATATTAATATTTACATCACGCTATTAAAGTTTTTGAGAAAAGTGACTACTCAAATCCTTTAGCGCTAAATCTAACACGTTTACTCCTTAGTGTTGAGCACTGTTGTATCAGAATCTATCAACTCACCAGTTAGTGAACCGATATATGATTATCGGCACATTTATGGCTGTTGTCTTTATAACTAGGGCGTGTTGAACATTCACAAATGCGCACTGCTGATCGCTAAAATAGTTCTAG
>NZ_JADQAL010000039.1:0-26029 GCF_022129275.1 Psychrobacter sp. Ps3 | reverse complement strand
TCTCGCCATTCGCGGCTACTGCGCCCGCCGAGAGACCAGTACGACCACCGCTTGGGGTTAAGACGACGTTATGCTCATTGGCTAATAATATAATCGCTTGCACTTGCTCGGTTGATTTTGGGAAGACGATGGCAGAGGCTGCTGGGGCGAAGTGCTTAGTCCAGTCTTTACCCCAATGCTCTAGGCTCTCGCTATCGGTTTTGATTTGGCTCTCTTCAAACTGATGGCTATGAAGCAGAGCTTGTAAAATAGCTTGCACCGCTGCAGTATCAGTAGCAGACTGCAAGCTTGGCTCATTAATGTCTGCTTGCTTTGCGGCGTGAGTGCGCTCATGGGCCGGTTGGTTTTCGGTAACGATGTCATTCATAATAGTCTCGGCGATTTAGCAGTAGCAATAGATAAAGGGGAGGAGATAAGATAAGTCTAATATTAGCACATCACGGTGCTATATCTAAGCAGATGCGAGGCTCAAATAGTCACTATTAACCAAAACGATGACGACTTATTCCTGTTATTCCCTAACATCCTTGGGCAATTTTGTGTAATATAAGCACATTGTTTTTATTCATCATAAGTGAGTGATAATACAAGAGGGCGTCGCTTTCACTTTTTTAATGGTCATACTTGTTTGAACTGTGATGGTTTTAAAAGTGATGGTTTTAAAAGCGATAGTTTTAGACTGATACTAGAGTCAGGGCAAACTACTGGCATGGGTTTTGGCAGCGTCTGTAAAAGCAGTACGCTAAAAAAGGCATATCAGTAGCGTAGTATTATCTTTAAACAGAGTCGAGCAGATACACGGCTCACACCCTACTTATCAATCAATTGCTCACTTAACAAATCATAGGAAAGATCTCGTATGGCATTATCATTACAAAAAGATAAAATTCGTTTTCTATTACTAGAAGGCTTGCATGAAAACGCTTTAAAAGTACTCGAAGGAGCGGGTTATAGCAATATCGAATACTTAAGCCACGCGCTTGATGAAGAGGAGCTGATCGAAAAAATCAAAGATGCGCATTTCATCGGTATTCGCTCGCGTACGCAGCTCACGCGTCAAGTATTAGAAAAAGCCGAGAAACTCATCGGTATTGGCTGTTTTTGTATTGGTACCAACCAAGTCGATCTTGAAGCGGCACGCGAGATGGGTATTCCGGTCTTCAACGCCCCTTATTCCAATACGCGCTCAGTGGCTGAGCTGGTATTAGCCGAAGCTATCATGCTGTATCGCGGTATTCCAGAGAAGAATGCGACCGTCCATCGCGGCGGCTGGGGCAAGTCTGCCAAAAACTCGCACGAAGTGCGCGGTAAGACTATCGGTATCGTCGGCTACGGCTCTATTGGCTCGCAGCTATCCGTACTAGCTGAAAGCTTCGGTATGAAAGTCATTTATCATGACGTGGTGACTAAGCTGCCATTAGGTAACGCGGTACAAGTTGGCAGCCTAGAGGAGCTACTCTCTACCGCTGATATCGTCACTTTGCATGTGCCAGACGTACCAAGCACGCGCTATATGATGGGCGCTGAGCAGTTCGCGCAGATGAAAGAGGGCAGCTACTTTATCAATGCCGCTCGCGGTACTTGTGTGGAGATTGATGATCTAGCCGCAGTTATCGAGTCGGGTAAAGTGCTCGGCGCGGCGATTGATGTGTTCCCTAAAGAGCCAAAATCTGCCGATCAAGAGTTCGAGTCGCCACTACGTAAGTTCGACAATGTTATCTTAACGCCGCATATCGGTGGCTCAACGCAAGAAGCACAAGAGAATATCGGTCTAGAAGTGGCTGAGAAGTTTGTAAAATACTCAGACCAAGGTGATACGGCGACCGCAGTCAACTTCCCAGAAGTGTCGATACCATTCAAAGAAGGCTCGCATCGTCTATTACACATCCACAAAAATGTACCAGGCGTCCTCTCGCAAATCAACCGTCTGTTCGCCGAAGCGGGTATCAATATCTTAGCGCAAAGCCTTATGACCGAAGGCGATGTCGGTTATCTAGTGATGGATGTCGATTATAACGACTCAACTGCAGCGCTTGATCAGCTCAAAGATGTCGAAGAAACGATCCGTGTGCGTATCTTGTTCTAAGTCACGGGCTATAGCTTAAGACAAAAAAGAGACTCCTAAGTGAGTCTCTTTTTTATATTGCCGATTAAAGTTTTATAGGGTCGCTGCTGGGCTAAGGCGATCTTCTATACAATATAACTACTTTGCGTTATTGGCTTCATCTGCCTGACGACGTGCTTCTTCTTTTGCCATTTTACGTTTTTCCATCACCTCTTTGACTTCGCTACCGATGTGCGCTTCACCGCGAGCCTTAGCTAATTGCATCTGCCGCTCACGCTCACGAAAACGCGCTTTTTGCTCGTCGGTCGCTTTACCGATACAATGCGGGCAAGACTCACCTTTACTATAAGCGGGGCTTTGCATATCCTCTTGAGTGATCGGCATCCGGCAAGCAAAGCATTGCTCATAATCGCCTTTTTCTAGGTCGTGATTGACCGAGACGCGATTATCAAAGACGAAGCAGTCGCCTTGCCACATAGAGTCTTCTTTTTGCACTTCTTCTAAATACTTTAAGATGCCGCCCTCTAAGTGATAGACCTCTTCAAAGCCTTGCTCGCGCATATAAGCGGTGGATTTTTCGCAGCGGATACCGCCAGTGCAGAACATCGCCACCTTTTTATGCTTGGTAGGATCGAGCTCTTTTGCCACGTATTCTGGAAACTCGCGAAAGGTCTCAGTATTAGGGTTAACGGCATTTTCAAAGGTGCCGATTTGCACTTCATAATCGTTACGGGTATCGATGAGGATGACTTCTGGATCAGAGATCAGCGCGTTCCAGTCTTTTGGTTTGACGTAGCGCCCAACCGACTGCAAAGGGTCAATATCTTCGACGCCCATAGTGACAATCTCTTTTTTGAGCTTCACTTTGGTGCGATAAAACGGCTGCTCGTTGGTATAAGACTCTTTAAAGGTAAAGCTGCCAACCGCTTCGATACTACGCAAGTAATCTAAGACACTATCGATGCCCGAGCGTGTGCCTGAAATCGTCCCGTTGATGCCCTCGCTGGCAATCAACAATGTGCCTTTGACATCGTTACTCAGCATGGTATCTAAGATGGGCTGGCGATAGTCTTCATAATTATCGAAGCGAGTAAACTTATAAAGCGCCGCGACAACGATATTGTTGGTTTCGCTATCGTAGGCGGGTGCTGATGTTGTAGTGGGGTTGTTGGTGCTCATACGGGTCTCCTGCGGGCTAGGACGTAAACCTAGTGCATTGATTCATTTAGGATAGCTATCTAATATTAGCAATAACACTAACCTGATTGTGGAATTGGTTAGCGCGGGCGTAGTGTAGCAAATTTGGCTCAAGTTTTGAATAAGTTTTATACCTTGTTGCTTTTAGGCGTTTCACCTAAGCATAGAGCTTGCTATAGTAGGCGCTTGCTTGTTTTTTATTAACTTTTTACTGCTTAGGGCGCTGTTATGTCTTTGTTCCAATCCATCGTTATCGAAAAATATGTCCGCGAATTAGATCAGACTGAGCTTAACAGCGCTTGGCAAGCGTATAGCGATTATTTTTTGGACCTCGGTATTCAAGATAATATCCGCATCAGTAAAGAGGAGCAGTATCAAGAAGGGTTTTTGCGCGATTTGTTTGTCAAGGTGCTCGGCTATACGCTCAACCCCAATGCTGACTACGACTTGACGACCGAGTTCAAAAATCAAACAGGGAGTAAAAAAGCGGACGGCGCGATACTCAAAGAGGGCTATGCTATCGGGGTAATCGAGCTAAAAGGCATGAATACCACTGATCTGAGTAAGATCGAGCCGCAAGCTTTTGGCTATAAGAATAATCAGCCAAAATGTCGTTATGTCATTACTTCCAATTTTCAAAAGCTACGGTTGTATATCGATAATGCCGTCGAGTTCATTGAGTTTAATCTGTTTACTCTAAGCCAAGCCGACTTTGCGCAGCTATATCTATTGCTGCATCAAAGCAGCATTATGAGCGATTTGCCTGCCAAGATTAAGTCCGCTTCCCTCTCACAAGAAGAGGCGATCACCAAGCAGCTCTACAAGGATTATTCGGTATTCAAACGCGAGCTATTCAATGACTTGACGACTCGTAACCCGAGCATAGATAACCTAGTACTGTTCCAAAAGTCGCAAAAACTGCTCGATAGATTGTTATTTATCTTTTTTGCAGAAGACAGTCATCTGCTCCCTGCCAACTTTGCCAAAGGCATCATCAGTGAATGGGAGCAGCTCAAGTCGCTCAAGATGACAGTGCCACTCTACGACAGAATCAAAGCCTACTTTGGCTATTTGGATCAAGGTCACAAGGATGAGCACAGCGAGATATTCGCCTATAACGGCGGGCTGTTCAGTCCTGATGCGCTATTAGATAGTGTCATCATTAGTGATGATATCCTGCAAACCCATATCAAAATACTCTCAGAGTATGACTTCGATAGTGAGGTCGATGTCAATATCTTGGGTCATATCTTTGAGAACTCACTGACAGAGCTCGATGAAGTAAAAGCGCAACTGGCAGGCGAGGCGGTAGACAAGTCGCAGACCAAGCGCAAAAAAGACGGGGTGTTCTATACGCCCAAATACATCACTAAGTACATCGTCGAAAACACGGTCGGTAAGCTATGCGCGGATAAAAAATCCGAGCTTGCAATCAATGATGAGGACTATCAGCAAGACGTCACGATCAATAAAGACGGCACCAAAAAGAAAAAATCCGCTAAGAAGATTGCGGCAGAAACAGCGGCGCTGGAGAGACTACATAGCTATCGCGACTGGCTGCTACAGATTACCATTTGTGATCCGGCCTGTGGTAGTGGCGCGTTCTTAAATGAGGCGCTCAACTTTTTGATAGCGGAGCATGAGTATATCGTGGAGCTGGAGACTAAGCTGTTCGGTAGCGGTCTGCCGTACGCAGATATCGAAAACAGTATCCTTGAGAATAATCTGTTTGGTGTCGATATCAATGAGGAGAGCGTGGAGATTGCCAAGCTGTCACTGTGGCTGCGTACCGCACAGCCAAGACGTAAGCTCAATAATCTAAACGATAATATCCAATGCGGTAATTCACTGATTGATGATGTTGATGTGGCAGGCGATAAAGCGTTTAATTGGCAAACGGCCTTCCCACAAGTCTTTGCCAAAGGCGGCTTCGATGTTGTGATTGGTAATCCGCCTTATGTGCGACCGAGATTTCAATCAGAAAAAGAAGTTTCATGGCTTTTAAATAGGTTTGAAAGCGCTGAAAATCAGTTTGACTTATACCATTTATTTATCGAAAAAGCTGAAAAAATAAGAAACTCAAAAGGAGTTGTTTCTTTTATTCTACCGAATGCGTTTCTAGCTAACAAAAATTCTGTGAAGTTGAGGAAGTTCTTATTAGATAATGTTCACTTTACAAAAATAATTGAATGCGGTGATTCTGTATTTAGTGATGCATCTGTTGATGTCCTAATTTATGTATCTGATACTAGCAAGGAAATAAGTAAATTTTATCGGCTTGCTGATCGTGAAATAGTTTTTAGAAATTTATTTGACCAAAACTCTTTTTATGAAAATGAAGGCTATAATTTTACGGTGACTCTTTCACCAGAACAATTAGATATTTTTCAAAAAATTCGTGATAATTCAAAGGAGTTAAAAGATTTTGTTGATGTTATGGGTGGAATAAAGGAATATCAAGTTGGTAAAGGAAAGCCACCTCAAGATATTTCAATGAAAAATAATAGAGTTTTTAATTCTACTGAAAAAAAAGACGCTACCTTCGTAAAAGAGGTACGCGGCAAACACGTTTTCCCTTTTATTCTAAAATGGGAAAATGAATATGTATCATACGGTCCATGGTTAGCAGAACCTAGAAACCCTAAGTTTTTTATTGGTCCTAGAATATTTGTAAGACAAATTCCAGGGAAAGAAAGGTTATATTGTGCATATACAGAAGATGACTACATTGTTGATCAGTCAGCTTATATCATTAAGCCTAAATCTGAAAATCTAGAAAACTTTCGTAGCCTAGAGGGTATTCTTAATTCTAATTTAATTTTTTGGTATTATAGGAATCAAAACAACGAATTCGATACTCTATTCCCTAAGATCAAGTCTGGGGAAATAAAAGTATTACCAATATCTAGCGAAAATTTAGATAAAAACTTAGCCCAAAAAGCTGATCTTATGCTATCGCTAAACGAGCAGTTGCAAGACACAACGGGTAAATTTATCCGCATCCTACAACGCAAGTTTGAGATAGAAAAGCTCAGTAAAAAGCTCGAAAACTGGCATGAGCTCACCTATGCAGAATTTATCAAAGAGCTGGCAAAAAAGAAAGTCAAAATGAGCCTAAGCGAAGAAGCCGAGTGGGAAGAGTACTTTTTAGCCGAGCAAGCCAAAGCCCAACAGCTCATGCTACAGATAGAAAACACCGATAAAGAGATCGACCAGATGGTCTATAAACTCTACGACTTAACCGACGATGAGATTGCCATTATCGAAGCCAGTTAATTCAGTGCGTGAAGTGTCTATCCTCTAAACCAAAAAATCCAGCACCTAAGCTGGATTCTCTGTTTTGAATTAAGTTCCTACCACATCAAATCATCAGGAATCACATACGCCGCGTATGGATCATCTTCTTCCATCTCATTCTCGGACTTATCATTCGACACTACGATGAAGCCCTCTAACTTAGCATTGATACGATCAGCAAGCGGTCGCGGCAGTAGTGCGTAGTCGTCTTCTAAACGCGCGATGACCACAAAACCTGCGACGATTTGCTCGTAGAGCTTCTGCGTGGTGTAAATCTTCTTAATTTTAGAGTCATCGACGAACTGATAGCTGACCTCGCCATCGGTCTCGGTGATTTGATGCTGCTTTATCATCTGAATGATATTGGCGCGTAGGGTTTTTTCTTCTAACTGCTGCTGCTTTTGCTGATTGAGCTTGAGATCCTTTTCAGCCTTTTCAGCTTGCGCGGCGGCTAGGGCTTTTTTGCTTTCAGTAGCCGCAGCGTCGCCAGTTCGCTTGGCGTGCTGAGCTTGTTTGCTTATTTTTTTGGCTTTTTTATCGTCTACTAGACCTGCTTTTAGGAGCTGCGCTTGTAAGGCATTTTTGGCCATAATGGGATCACCTGCATAACGGTATTTAAAAAAGTATGGGCTAACAAAATATGTGTTAGCAAAAGATTCGCTAATAATAAGATAGATAGTAGCAAATTTCATCTATTGGCGTCAGTCCTTAAGTGATGCTGAGCGCTTATTTTATAGCCATAAAAAATCCAGCACAAAGGCTGGATCTATTGGTAAACGACATCTGCGCCAAAGCTTACTTGCTTTATTGACGCCGATTTATTTACTCTGAAACCAAGTATCCGCTTGGCTACGAGCGCTTGCGATATCAGAAGAGGATAAGTTAAGCGCTAACTGACCGATTTTGCCGCGCGCTTTATTACGTACCTTTTCATCTAGCATGCCATCACGAGCCGCTAGGTCATACCACTTATAAGCGTCGACTAGGTTTTTTTGCTTCTCATCGAGTAGCGCAAGCGTGTAGCTGGCACGGTTGTCGCCGCGCATGGCTGCTTTTTCTAACCATTTACGCGCCTGCTGGATGTTTGGCTGAACACCTTCACCGCGTAGATACATAATCGCTAGATTGAGCTGCGCAGGAGCAACGCCTTGCTCGGCGGCGCGGGTGTACCACTGGATCGCTTGCTGCGTGTTTTGCTTGACGCCTTGGCCTTTTTGTAGACGCTTGGCAAGATAGAACTGCGCGTGATCGCTACCTTGGGCAGCGCGAGCAGATAAATCACTAACTGACATTAGCTCAAAACGTGAGGTATCAAGCGGTACGTTTGAGATTAGCTCAGCATTGGCTAGGCCAGCACAAGAAAATAGAGCGGTGAATAAGGCAGCTTTTAAGAGTTTCATAGCGGCTCCAAAATAGGCAGTGAGTAATGAGTGAACAAACAATATCTTCGTTTGAGTAATATCGTTGTTGAATAAGTAATAAATAAATATGCTTGAGCTTATCTTAGGGTAGCGGCTGGGGTAAAGTCCTTTTTAGCCATATTGCTTATACTAAAGCGCTAGATAAACGGTCGAAAATGGGTTGTCATTGACAATATTTTGTAAGCTTAACACTCAAAGTTACGAAACTCAAATACTAATTACCTACTTTTACCACAGTTCAGCGCCGCAGGAAGCCAATAAAATCATAGAGTTACATTAGCGTGACTTATTGCCACAAGTCTATAACCTACTTTGTAACCTTATTTATTCCCATTTTATGAGAGTTACGGCGCTTAGTTATTACCACTATCTTTAAACTTATTAGGGCGTGTTGAACATTCACAAATGCGCACTGCTGATAGCTAAAATAGTTCTAGTCTAAGTGAAAATTGCAGGTAATGCTTATTGCATTGGCTAGCTGATTTTATTTAAATAGTCGCAACGACTAGGGCGATTTTAGCATCAGCCCTCACGACAACAATAGGGACAGGACTATTTTTTGCCGCTTTATTGATAAAAATAGACGCTTAGAATGACTAAACTTACCATTTTTATCTGCAAATCGCCTAAAAAATAGTCTCTGTCAGTGCCATGGTCGAATGTTCAACACGCCCTAAAGATTTTAGGCTTTAGTCACTCGGTAAATAGCCACATCCGCTAGCAAGTTTGGCGCTTGACGCACTAAGGCCGACATAAGCGGCGCATAGCCTTTTTCAGAGTCGCTCACCGCGAAACGGTTGATGATACGTATATCGTGCTTAGCGCACAGCTGCTCAAAGTCCTTGAAGGTACATAGATGAATGTTCGGGGTGTTGTACCATTCATAGGGCAGGGCTTCTGAGACCGGCATCATGCCTTTGAGTCCTAAATGAATCCGGTTTTGCCAGTGGGCGAAGTTGGGAAAGGTAATCACTGCTTCACGGCCGACGCGCAGCATATCGAGGAGCAGCTCGTCAGGGTTTTTGACCGCTTGTAGCGCTCGCGCCATCACCACGGTATCGAAGCTGTCATCTGCGAAGCGCTCAAGGCCGTCATTGAGATCTTGTTCGACGATAGATAAGCCTTTGCCGATGGCCTCGTTTATTTTGTGCTCATCGATCTCAATGCCATAGCCGCTAACGCCGAGCTGCTGCTGCAAGTGCGCGAGTAGCTCGCCGTTGCCGCAGCCTAAGTCTAAGATATGCGAGCGCGGCGCAATCCAGCGCTCAGCGAGTTGATAGTCCATTCTCATGAGCGCACTCCTGTTAGCTGACTGGGCTGTTGCTTGTCTGTGGTGTTATGATCGCTGATAAACGGCGCCGTCAAAAAGCCTTTGATAGCGCCCATATAACGCGGAATATCAAACAAAAAAGAATCGTGACCATGCGGCGCGTCGATATTGGTATAGCTGACCGGTTTACCTGTCGCCATTAGCGCATCGACAATCTCTTGTGAGCGCTCAGGAGCGAAGCGCCAATCGGTGGTAAACGATACAATCAGATACTGGCACTGCGCATGAGCAAAGGCAGTCTTTAAATCATTTAGCTCAATAGAGCCTTCTACCACAGCGGCTTCTTCGACCTCTTGTTCAGCGTCTGCTATCACCTGATCGATACTTTGCTGCTTGTCCTCATTATCACTTAGCGCTTGCTGCTCAATCTGTGCTTGATAGCCACGCGTTGGGTCAAAATAGTCTAAGGCTTTGGTCATCAAAAGATAAGTATTGGCATCGAAGTTTTTGCTAAAGCGCTCGCCTTGATAACGCAGGTAGCTCTCGACCTGAAACTCGACATCGTAGCCGTACATAAACTTGCCGGACTTTAAGTCGCGGCCGAACTTAGCTTTCATCGCATCATCGGTTAGATAAGTGATATGACCGACCATCCGCGCCAGTATCAAGCCGCGCTTAGGGTACGTGCCTGCTTGTAGATAGCGTCCGTCCATAAAGTCAGGATCTGACAAGATAGACTGCCGCGCCACTTCGTTAAAGGCGATGTTTTGCGCGGAGAGCTTCGGCGTACAAGCGATGACCACACAGCGTTTAAGGCGATCAGGATAGTCCACGGACCACTGCATGGCTTGCATACCGCCCATCGAGCCGCCAACGATAGCATGCCAGATATCGATGCCTAAGCGATCAGAGAGCATGGCTTGGGTTTTGACCCAATCTTTGATGGTGATCAGCGGAAAGTCAGGGCCATAGACTTGTCCGTCATCGCTCTCAGGATTGATAGTGGTCGGGCCAGTAGAGCCAAAACAGCTACCGATATTGTTAACGCACACCACATAGAACTGATTGGTATCGATGGCTTTATTAGGGCCGATCATATTATCCCACCAGCCGGCTTTTTTATCGTCCTCATTATAGTAGCCAGCAGCATGATGACTGCCAGATAAGGCATGACAGATCAAAATCGCATTCGACTTGTCTGCATTCAAGGTGCCATAAGTCTCATAGACCAGATCAAAGGATGGCAAAGTGCGATTACACTCCAAAGTCAGCGGCTCGGAGAAGTGCATCGTCTTAGGCGTGATTAAGCCTACTGATCCTTTTGGACCTTTTGCGCTTTTTTGGCGCTGTTCGTTGGAGAACGCCTCAAAGTCGTTATCGGTCGAAGAATGGCTAGTCGAAGTGTTATTAGTATCAGAACGTACGCTCAAAGCTACCTCGCAAGATGACGTTTTTATAGGGGCAAATACAGCGCTATGCTCATTGCCGATGCTGTCTATTGTATGGCGATGCGCCTGCGAGTACAACCTAGATTAGCAGGGTTTAAAAAGGCAAAGCGGCAAAGGGCAAACGAGCGGCATTTCTCCTGCGTATATAGACGATAAAATGCTACACTAAGCAACACAAAAACAGCTTAGTATCTTTAAGTATAGCTTAAGATGTTTAAGAAAAGGTAGCGAGAACCTTATCAAACCCTTCATAAACTTTATTCAAATAATGGGCTGCTATGAAACCTAAACTGCCTCCGCGTATTGCTGTGTTATTGATCAATCTAGGTACACCAGACGCACCGACCGCGCCTGCGGTACGTCGCTATTTGCGTCAGTTTTTGTCCGATCCGCGTGTGATTGAGATTCCAAGATTCCTGTGGGCGATTATTCTCAATCTGTTTGTATTACCTAGCCGCCCTAAGCGCGTGGCGGAAGCTTACGCAAGTATTTGGGATGGCGACTCACCGATGCGCAATATCTTAAATGGTCAAGCTGAGCAGCTAGAGCCGCGCTTGGCCGCGGCAAATGCGCCGTTTCGAGTCACCGTACATCCAGCGATGAGCTATGGTAATCCGGGCCTGCCTGATGTCATGGATAAACTGCGCGGCGAAGGCGTCGATCATTTTGTCTTGCTGCCCGTGTTTCCGCAGTATTCAGCGACCTCAAGTGGCGCGGTCTATGATGCGATCAATAAGTGGGCGCTCAAGCAGCGCAATCTGCCCAATTACACCATTGTCAAAGACTACTTCGCGCATCCGCTATATATCAAGGCCTTGGCTGATAGCATTCGTCGCTTCCAAGCCAAGCACGGCAAGCCTGAAAAGCTGATGTTTAGCTTTCATGGTATCCCGCAGCCCTACGCCGATAAAGGTGACCCTTATCCGAGCCGCTGCAAGTGTACTGCTGCGCAAGTCGCGCAGGAGCTAGGTCTGAGCGCGGATGAGTGGATTATCAGCTTTCAATCGCGCTTTGGCAAGCAAGAGTGGGTCAAGCCTTATACCGATGTGGTGCTAGATGACTGGGCGAAGTCTGGCGTCAAGTCGGTACAGATCATCAGCCCGGCGTTTTCGGCAGATTGTCTGGAGACACTAGAGGAGCTGGCGATTGAGAACCGCGATAACTTCATTGAGGCGGGCGGTGAGGAGTATCATTATATCCCAGCGCTGAATATGGATGAGGCGCATATCGACTTGTTAGAAGCAATGAGTGCGCCGCTGGTTAAAGGCTGGGCGGGCACGCTTGAGGGCTGGGTGTAGGTGATTACTGCTTTTAAAACAAAAAAACACGCTCAATTTGAATTGAGCGTGTTTTTTTGTGGCTGTTTACAACTTAGCCTGAGTAATCAAATAATTATTCTATTAAAAATCATCATCATTACTGCGCTCGGCAGCTTTCTTATCAGCGATGTCGACTATACTAGGATACGTGTCATCGTCTAAGTTATCTTGTACTAACACGTTCTCGACAGTGGCTTCATCGACGTTTTGTCGATGCATAGGCGTTACGCCCTGAGTGGCATTGGTACCGACTTCTGAATTATCGAATCCGGCACTATTGTCAATCACATCATCGTTATCAATAGTGCGCAGCATATCGTTGTCTAGATCGACAAGTTGATTATCACGATCCATATCAGTGCTCTTATTACTATGAATGCTGTCCATCTCTTCTGGTAGTGGTGATTTTGAATTGTCCATAGCAGTTTCCTTATTGTCATTATTAAGATTATGGGTATTAAAGTTTGTGTTGATAGCTATCTTATAAGCGCTATCAAGTATTGATGCTAGTATTTTGACGGTTTAAGTCGCGCCGCGCTAGTAGCAAGCTGTCACAGCATGTCAAAAAATGTAAGACGTTGGCTATTACTCTGAAATATTGAGTACGGCCTCAATTGCAATAAAAAACGACTACCAAATTAGGTAGCCGCTTGAGATAAGTAGTAGGAGTAGTGAATAGTAACAGTAATGAACAGTGGCAATGCTAAAAACTACTTAGCGCCAATCTTTTTATTAATAAAGCGAATGACTGAGTCTGGCGTCACCTGCGAGGTGCTATGCAATATCTTGGCCGGTAAACCAATAGGATAGTGGGTTTTTGAGATCTTTCGATTCGCGCAGCCGCTGAGCTTACATAGTTTTTTGGCGACATCATCGACCGTTAGATTGATGCCTAAGCGATCAATACTGGTCACTTCGATGTCTTTGGTCATATCGGATTTGACCCAAAGTGGCATCACATCTATCACCTTGATGCCCATGTCTGCGTACTCGACATTGAGCGCTTCGGTCAGACCGCGTACAAAGAACTTACTGGCAGAATAGGTGGCGACCTCAGACTGTCCGTAAATCGCAGAGGCAGAAGATAGGTTAATAATCTTACCATTGGTGCTATCGGCAAGATACGGCGCAGCTTTGTGACAGCCGATCAACACACCTTTACAGTTGATATCGACTAGGGATAATTGCTTGTCCAAATCAGTCGTTGGCAGCACACCGCTGACCAGCACCCCAGCGTTATTGATAAGCACATCGATACCGCCGAAGTTATTGACCATCTGCTCGATGGCGTTATCCCAAGATTCGGTTTGAGTGACATCTAAATCGCCTGTAATCACGCGCTGGTTTTTATTGGCTTTTTTGAATGCCTTTTGCTTGATAGCGTGCGATAGCTCATGCGTATCGATATCGAAGAGTCCAACGCAGTGACCTTTGGCAGCCAAACGCTTAGCTGTCGCAAGACCAATACCGCGTGATGCGCCAGTGATGAGTACATTCATAACCTATCCTATTCTTAGAGTGACAGTAAAAGTGAGTGTGGGGGGTGCGTGTCTTAATAATAAAAGAGTCATAACTATCAATAAGCTAGCATACCTAAAGCCCACTATCGAATGCTAGAGGATATCGGTAACTAAAGTCTCGATTGGCTTGATAGGGGGCTTAATGAGTCACTTCCTTGAGCTCTAATCTGCGCTCCAGACGCTCTTCAAATCCTGCCACTTTAAACGACCACAAGTAACCAAGAGCCAGTAGATAAATAACCGCCTCAGATAACTCTTCCACCACTATACCTAAGCTATGGGAGAAGCCAATAGCGTTCTCGCCTATATACTGCAGTAATGCCAAAGCTGCGACGCTTAGATATAACCACAGCGGAGTAGTTTTTAATACTGCCCAGCAGTAACGCCAAGCGTAAACCAACAATCCTAGTGCTACTATATAAATGACTAGCAAGAGGCGATCCTCCCACCAGTCGTAGTTATGGCCTAACCAAAGCGCCTGCATATCGATAAACAAATCAGGAAGATGATTTAGTTCGCGGCGAATAACAGTAAAAAACACTAAAACAGCGGCTATCCAAAAATAAACGCCTTGCTTAAGATGGCTTTGCATAGTGTGTTGTATGCAGCGCAGTAAACACAGCATCAGCAGGATAACACTAGCGATTTCTATGATACCGTTTTCAGTAAAAATGAGCGGCTCCTAAGCGATGATAAATAATAGTAGAAATGAAAAAAGCGAGCTCAAAAGCTCACTTTTTTAAGTATATTAACTCATATCAACCCAGTTAGATGGTTGGTATAACTAACATAAAGCGTCATTATAATACGTGCTAATATGATATGCTATTGATAACTATGACTAATTCATCAATTATTTATATTAATATTTTTAATATTAACCTATATTAATATACCTAATAATAATATCAGTGCGCCTCATCCCAGTTCTCACCAACTCCGGTTTCAACCAACAACGGCACAGCAAAATCAACCTCCCAGCCCATACCTTTAGCTGTATCTTGCAGCACATCTTGCATCGCATCAGTAATCAGCTGCGCAATGTCATCAACCTTGTCGCTATCCACTTCGAACACCAGCTCATCATGGACTTGGAGTAACATTTTGGCTTGCTCTTTTGGCAGCACCTTATCGACCGCTATCATCGCAAGCTTAATCAAATCAGCGGCTGAGCCTTGTAGCGGCGCGTTGATAGCCGCCCGTTCAGCGGCTTGTTTGACCATGCGGTTGCTGTTATTGATATCAGGGGTATAGAGCTTACGGCCAAGGATGGTCTCGATATAGCCGCGCTCATAGGCGCTTGCGCGCGTGTCTATCATGTATTGCTTGACGCTAGGATAGCGATCGAAGTACATATCGATATAATCTTGCGCCTCGCCTCGGCTCATCTGTAATTGCTTGGCTAGACCAAAAGCACTCATGCCGTATAGTAGGCCAAAGTTAATGGCCTTGGCATTACGGCGCTCTGTTGGCGTGACATCGTCAACCGCTTTGCCTAACACTTCAGCTGCGGTAGCAGTATGAATATCTAAGCCTTCATTAAAGGCGCGAGTTAAGTTGGCATCGCCTGAGAAATGCGCCATCAATCGCAGCTCAATTTGTGAGTAATCGGCTGCAAGGAGTACGCGGCCCTCTGGCGCGATAAAGGCTTGACGAATCAGACGTCCGGTTTTAGTACGGATCGGGATGTTTTGTAGATTAGGATCCGTTGAAGACAAGCGCCCGGTACTGGTCAAAGCTTGATGGTAGCTCGTATGCACGCGATCGGTGTCCTTATCTGCTACGGCATCAAGGGAGTCGGTATAGGTGTTTTTTAGTTTTGACAAGCTGCGGTACTCTAGAGTAATCTCCGCAAGCGGATGATCAATCTTGGATAGTATTGCTTCGCCAGTAGAGTACTGACCTGATTTGGTTTTTTTACCGCCTACCACGCCCAGCTTCTCAAATAGCACCTCGCCTAACTGCTTTGGTGAGCCTAGATTAAACTCCTCGCCAGCGATGTCATAGGCCTGCTTTTCTAGCGCAATAATTTCTTCGTCAAAACGCTTGGATAGCTCATTTAAGAACGAGCGTTTGATTAAGATACCGTTGGCTTCCATTTGACAAAGAATCTCAGCGGTTGGAATCTCAAGCTCATTAAGTAGGCGCAGGTTATTGTCGTCATCGGCAAGGGTTTTGCTGAATACCTCAAACAGCTGATAAGTAATGTCTGCATCTTCACAAGCATAGTCGCTTGCGATATCGATAGCCACTTGATCAAAGGTGACTTGCTTAGCGCCTTTACCGGCGACGTCTTCATAGCTGATTGTTTGCGTCTGCAGATAATGCCGCGCTAGATCGTCCATACCGTGACGAGTAATCGCCGCATTGATTACGTAGCTGGCAAGCATAGTATCCATCGCCCAGTTGTTCTGCGCCTGCTTATCATCAGAGTGTATTGCGCCAATGAGGTCGATATCATAATGACTGAGAATATGGGTATCGTACTTTAAGTGCTGACCGATCTTACCGATTTTGGGGTTTTCTAATATTGGCTTAAGACGCGCTAGTACCGTATCGCGATCGAGCTGTTTAGCGGTTAGCTCATCGCCCTCTAAGCGATGCGTCAGCGGTACATAATACGCTTCATGGGCTTGCACGGCAAAGGATAGACCGACAATCTCCGCCTCGCGCCAGTAGATACTAGTCGTCTCAGTATCAAGGACGAAATGCGGCGCTGCTTCTAGCTGCGCAACTAAGCTGTCAAAGGCGGGCATATCGAGGATAGTATGCCAAGCCTTGTCATGGCTTTTGCTATCTTTGATGTTCTCAAGGGCAGTCGATTGTAATGATTTAGCCACTTGCGCTTGCGATTCGCTATTGGCCTGCGTCTCGGCGACACTTTGCGCGCCTTGCCCATTAGCATTGGCCGGATGATTGGGGTGGTCTAAGGATGCCAGCTCATTTTTAAATTCAAGCTCAGTGTACAGATCGCGTAGCTCATCGATATGGGCGCAAGGATCAGTGTTGATTTTTAGATCATTCCAGTCATGACCGATATCTAAGTCGGTGATGATAGTGGCAAGCTGTGCGTTTAACGGAATCTCATCGGCGTGCTCGATTAAGCCTTTAGCACCGCGACCTTTAATAAAGCCAATGTGCTTAAGCATGTTATCGATATCGCCGTATTCAACGAGTAAATCTTTAGCCGTTTTTTTACCGATGCCAGGTACGCCTTTGATACCATCAGAGGTGTCGCCCATCAGTGTTAAATAATCAATCATCTGGCGAGGCTTGATACCGAGCTTATCGATGACGCCTTGGGTGTCAGTAATCTTGCCCGTGAAGCTGTCTTCTAATATCACCGCATCATTGACCAGCTGCATCATGTCTTTATCCCCAGTGGAGATGACCACGTGATGGCCTTGTGCGACAGCGCGATAAGCCATCGTTCCGATAATATCATCGGCTTCTGCGCCTTCAATACGCAGCAAAGGAATCCCTAATGCGGTGACTAAACGATGAATATAAGGGATCTGCTCAACCAGCTCAGCATCGATTGGCGGACGTCCGGCTTTGTATTCTTCTGACATTTTATGGCGAAACGTGGGCGACTTAGTATCAAAACATACGGCCATATGAGTCGGGTGATAGCGGCGCATCAGCTTGAGCAGCGCGTTCAAAGTACCGCGGATGGCATTAGTAGTCAGCCCTTGAGTGTTTTGCATGGTTTTGGGCAGCGCATGATAAGTGCGAAACAGATAATATGAGCCGTCAACCAAGATAAAAGGTGGCTGATCTTTATTGACCTGACTGGTGTCCATAGTGGCCACGTTTGGCATAGTGTCAAAGTTAGGCAAGGTGTTCGGGTCGATGGGCGAATGGGAGTTGTGATCGTTGTCTTTGGTATGAGCAGTCATAAGAGGTCACTTATTAGCAGGTAGCAAAATTTAGCAGGTATTAAAATATAGTATGACCATATTATAACGATAAAACGAGCGCGTGCCGAATGGTGTAAAAGTTATCAGGTCTATACCTAAAAAAGAACGCTATGAGCACGATAAATGCTGATAACGTTCTGTGCTTCTATGCTCTGACATGCTCTGACATGCTCTGACTTTTACATTCTAACATATGTCATAACATAAGGTAGCGGCTCGCTTTATTTGACTTCAGAGGTCACTTCCATCTCGATATTGCCTTTAGTCGCTTTTGAATAAGGGCAGACCTCATTGGCTTTTTCTACGAGTTTTTGAAACTCATCGCTTGAGATATCCGTACTATCGGCAATAACGTGAATTTTTACTGCTAGTTTATAGTCATGGTTATCGCCTTGCTTAAGATCGACAGTGGTCTCAGTGGTAGAGCCAAAGCTGGCTTTTTCCATCTTTTTGACCACGCCTAAGGCGCTATCAAAGCAAGCCGCATAACCCATTGCTAATAATTGCTCAGGATTATTGCCTTCCATGTTACCGCCAGGAGGCGCCATATTGATTTTTAGATCGCTGTCATTGAGTGACGCATTACCAGTGCGGCCACCAGTGACTGTGGCTTTGGTTGAATATAGAGTTTTCATACTTTGTCCTTTTTAAGTTTTTATTAATGGATTTATAAAAGCTACTAGTATAAGTAACCTTTATCACTTATCTAGCCTAGCAAGGTTTGCACAAAAGGTTATATAAAGGTCGTAAAGCTATACTGTGAATTTGTAAGCACAACTGCACAATGAACAGGAGACATACAAGCGGCATCTATGAATAGTCATAACAGTACTGTAAAATTCCAAAAAAGAATAAACGATGTCAGCGCTATAAATCAGCCCGATATAAGATTATTTTGACAACAGGATACTTTGCTATGAAAAAAACAATAATAATAAATTTGACTATCAGACGGTTTATAGAACGCTGAATCTAGCAGGGGTAAATGTCTTTGGTTATCGAGCAGGGAACGGCGCTAATGCCGCTCGGGGTATCTTTACAGCCTTAAATACTTATTCTAGTGTTGGCAGTAATGCGCCTAGCACGCTTAGTTTCCCTAACGGCTCGGTTTGCTATATTCCAGTGACCACTAGTGATCGCTCATTTTTTGTTTTTAATAATAAAGACAAGACCAATTATTCAGATCTTGATGACTGGATAGACGCGGCAGAAGATCGCTTCAATGACAATAGAGACTTTAGAACCTCTGAGCGCTCTATTGGTGCAAATAATGATAACCCAGCAGCGCAAGTGACCTTTTTTGCGATCAATAATGATCCTGAGTACCTATTTAACGGCGTCAATTATGATAACGATATTTATGAAACTGACTTTGTCGATAAAAACGCTATACGCCCGAATGAGGACAGCGTTCGCGGTGTCGTAGACTGCACGGTAGTCAATGAAGTCGCCGCTGATTTTATTGAAGATAGTATTCGTCGCTACTATTGATAGTGATAGCCATCGCAATTAGCCGATAATAATTAGCCTATAGGGCTGAGTGAAGATACTGGTTTTCAAATTTGACACGCTTTAGCAATCGTCTAAGGCGTGTTTTTTTTGCGCAAGTTGGGCACCTTAAGACGAAATCGGCTACAATACGCGCACTATTTTATTTTTAGAATACATTTTAAAGCAATATTCTAAATCAACATTATCGAAGTCAAAATTATGAGCGTAGATCCAAAAGTTTTAAACAAAGAAGTCGCCAAACGTCGTACCTTCGCCATCATCTCGCATCCTGATGCCGGTAAGACCACCATGACCGAAAAGCTACTCTTATGGGGTCAAGCGATTCAGGTGGCAGGCGAGGTCAAAGGCCGCAAGACTGATCGCCATGCCACCTCTGACTGGATGAGCATGGAGCAAGAGCGCGGTATCTCTATCACTACCTCCGTCATGCAGTTTCCTTATAAAGAGCACATGGTCAATCTGCTTGATACTCCAGGTCACGCTGACTTTAGTGAGGATACTTACCGTACTCTGACTGCTGTCGATAGTGCGCTAATGATGGTCGATGGCGCTAAAGGTGTGGAAGAGCGAACCATCAAGCTGATGGAAGTCTGCCGCATGCGCGACACGCCGATTATCTCTTTTGTTAATAAGCTTGATAGACAGATTCGTGAGCCGCTAGACTTGCTCAGCGAGATTGAATCTGTACTAAAAATCAAATGTATTCCGCTGACTTGGCCCATCGGTATGGGGCAGGATTTCGTGGGCGTCTATCATCTGACTGAAGACAAAACCTATCTTTATGAAAAAGGTCATGGCGGCGAGATCACAGTGTCCGAGACCCGCGAAGGTTATGATTATCCAGATATTCGCAAGCGTTTAGGTAAGCTAATGTTTGACGCTTTTGAGGAGTCGCTTGAGCTAGTACAGATGGCGCTTGAGGACTTCAATACTGAGGAGTTCTTAAAAGGGGAGATGACGCCGGTATTGTTCGGTACCGCGTTAGGTAACTTTGGTGTCAATATGGTGCTAGATACGTTAGTTAAATACTCGCCGCCGCCCAAGGCGCATCCGACAGAGCAGCGTATTGTCTCGGCAACAGAGCCTAAGTTTTCTGGCTTTGTGTTTAAGATTCAAGCCAATATGGATCCGCGTCACCGTGACCGTATTGCGTTTTTGCGGGTGTGCTCTGGTAAGTACGAAAAAGGTATGAAGATGCGGCAAGTGCGTCTAGGTAAAGACGTGCGGATTGCTGATGCTTTGACCTTTTTGGCAGGTGACCGCGAGGCACTAGAGGAAGCTTATCCCGGCGATATCATTGGCCTACATAATCACGGCACTATCTCGATTGGCGATAGTTTCACTGAAGGCGAAGCGCTGAATTTCACTGGTATACCGCACTTTGCGCCTGAGCTGTTTCGCCGAGTGGTGCTCAAGGATCCACTGAAGTCCAAAGCGCTACAAAAGGGCTTACAGCAGCTCTCCGAGGAAGGCGCCACGCAGGTGTTTATGCCGCAGATTAATAACGACTTAATCTTAGGCGCGGTCGGGGTGCTGCAGTTCGAAGTTGTCGCTCATCGTCTCAAAGAAGAGTACAAAGTACAGTGCAGCTTTGAGCCAGTCTCTATCGCTACCGTACGCTGGATTCACTGTGATGATGAGGCAGCATTGGCGAAGTTTAAGAAAAAAGCACATGACCAGTTATCGATTGATGGTGGCGGTTATTTGACTTATCTAGCACCGTCACGGGTGAATCTACAGCTGATGCAAGAGCGCTATCCGGAAGTGACGTTTAGTAATACCCGTGAGCATTGATTTTTAGTTTTTATTTTTAAAGAGGCACGCTTAGCGTGTCTTTTTTTATGCCACTTTAGATAACATCTGAGAGAAGTAGCGGGTCATTCAATCTAGAGTAGCGCATAACCTTCAACACATTTTAAACAATGATTATCAGCAGATACGCTATGATTATAAAAAGTAAGCATAATAATTTTTATTCATAACAGACTGAGGTCTACTGTGGTATCTGCCTTCTTAAACACTACCAATAAAGCGAAAAGAGACGTTGTTCGGCTTTTTTCACTCACATTTGTCACCGGTGGCTTATTCTTCGCTAGCCTAGCAGCAAACGCCAGTACTTTAATCAGTAGTACTGAATACATAGACTACGAGTTTCCAGACAGCGTACAAGAGCAATGTTATGAGAAAAACAACTGCCCAGAGATTAAGGTTAAATATCTAAAAACCAACCAAGACTGGCTGAATGATATCGTCAATAAACGCGTGAATAATATTGTTATTAATAGCAAGATGAGTGAGTCGCCAGTGAGTAACGCTACTGATGATAAGGCGGCCAAGCTCGCTATCGACGACTTTGCTCAGTCGCAAATGATTGACCTACCAGATGAGGTGCAATGGTCCTATAGTCTAATCGTCACCCCTGAATATTTGGGCCACGTTAAGCTTGGACAAGGAGAGGATTTAGAGCTATTTGAAATCAGCTCCTATGTCTTTACAGGCGGCGCTCATGGCATGCCTTCTAGGGAGTATCTGGTATTTGATCCGGCAAGCAAACAGCAAATCACTCTCGAGGATATGCTAAAGCCGAATCAGCAGGCGCGTTTTAACGCTCTGGCCTATGACGCGTATCAATCTTGGGTGCAGTCAATGGATGAGGATGTCAAAAGTTATGAGCAGAGCTGGCCTTTTACTTTGAGTCACAACATAACTCTGACTGATAAAGGCGTTGATATTCGTTATCAGCCTTATGCTATTGGCCCTTACGCTTATGGTATGCCAGTACTAACGATTGCGTATGATAACCTTACTGGTATTCTTAAACCGCGTTTTTTGCCTAGCATCTAAACATCGCTTATAAGCGTTCATTGTTTTAAATTTTATTTTATCAATAATAACACTTACCAATAATAAGGAAGAACCACATGACAGACAATACCAACCAATCGAACCCAGTAACCCCAGATGCTACGTCTGAGTTATCTAGCTCTACTACGACTTGGCAGCTGACCGCATTGACCGCTGCACTTGGCGACTTACAGCTGAGCGTTAGTGACAGCCTATCAGTAGGCCGTGGCAGCGATAATGATGTGGTGCTAGGCAGTAAAGCGGTGTCACGCAACCACGCAGTACTGAGCGTGCTGGATACTGAGCTTTATGTCAAAGACTTAGACTCCTCTAATGGAACCTTTGTTAATAATAAGCGTATTGAGGCGAATAAAACGGTTCAGCTGAACGCCGACGATAAGCTTGGCTTTGCTAGCTTTGAGTTTCAAGTAATGGCTTTAGCTGCCGAGGATATAGAGTCAAGCGCCATTGATCCAGCCACCAAAGAGCCGAAAGCAAAAGAGCCAGAAGAGATAGTAGGCTCAGTACAAGAAGATCTAGAGAGCACTAGCACGCCATCGAAACAGTCGGCAACAGAGTCATCACTGCCACCTGCCGCTGTTGAAGAAACGATCGCAGCAAGACCTGCATCACCTAGTGAGCCAGTGTCAGTAGAAGCGACGCCAGAGCCAGTGGTAAAAGAAACGATCGTCGAGGAGGTGCTCGCGGCTAGTGCAGGCGAGGCCGCTATGTCCGCCGCCCCTGTAGAAGAAGATATTATTGCCCCTACGCCAGCTCAAAATGAACCTCAAGAAACTGTTGCGGCAGAGCCAGTAGCCAAAGAACAAGTCGCTGCAACGCCAGTAGTCGAAGAGCCAGTCGTTAAAGAGCCGGCCACTAAAGATCCAGTCGTTGAAGAACCAATAGTAAAAGAGCCAAAAGCCGAAGCACCTGTAGCCGAACGTCAAAGTCCTGAGCATGACAAAACGACGACCACGTCTCTACAAGAAGAAGCCGATCCAGAGGTCTTACGCGCTAAGCAAGCGGCTACAGCGCAGTTCTCAGGAACGGCAAATCTAGGTCAGTCCCGCGACCTAGGAACGACGGGTAATAATGCTATGGATCAAGCGGTAAACAACCCAGCCAATACTGCCGCTAGTGAGAAAAAGCCGAGCGGCGGTTGGTTTATCTGGGTATTTATCGCTCTTATTATTATTGGTATCGCGCTGTGGTTATTTAATATGGGCGGCGCGTAATTCGTTTCGCTGACGGGCTGGTATCCGAAGTCCTATGATATGAGCAACTTTACTATCCTATTTTGTTATAATAGCGAGCCTAATGTTGGCTCGCTTTTGTTTAGCCCTCGTTTTAACCCTTTACTTAACTATCACTGAAACTTACGAGTTTTCTCGATTATCACTGTGGTTTACTTTATCCTTGTTGATTAATACCGTGCTCAGAGACGTCTTATGATGACCTTCGAAGAATACAATGCCCTAAAAACCAAAGGCTTTAGCCATGCTCCTCTTGTCAAAAAGCGTTTGATGGACGCGCAGACACCCGTATCTGTGTTTTCAAAAGTGCGTGACTTGAGTGGTTCTGCTTATTTGTTTGAGTCAGTAGTCGGCGGCGAGCGTTGGGCACGGTTTTCGATGATTGGCCTCGGCAGCGATCTGATACTGCAGTATGCTGATGGCAATATGACTATCAAGCAAGACGATCAGATAAATGTCGATGCCGTCGATGATCCATTTGCTTATATACGTAAGCTTATGGCCGATTATAACATGCCAACAGTGGACGATATTCCCTCGTTGCCAAGTTTTAGCGGCGGTTTAGTCGGCTATTTTGGTTATGACATGGTACGAGTCATCGAGCCTAGTGTGGGCTTGTCAGAGGCACCTAATCCGATGACTTTGCCTGATATGTGGCTGATGCTATCGATGAGCGTCATTGTCTTTGATAATCTAGAAAACACCTTATCTATCATCGTTTACGCTGATTGTAGTGATGAGGATGGCTATGGCGCGGCAATTCGCGAGCTTGAAAGGATAGAGGACAAGCTTGCCGAGATGCCAGATTTGAGTGCGCCTATTATGCCAACGCCGAAGTTCGTCTCGCAAACCGGGCAAGATAAATACTGCTCAGACGTCAATAAAATAAAGGACTATATCTTTGCAGGCGATGTCATGCAAGTCGTCCCAGCACAGCGCTTAACCGCTGACTACAGTGGCGATTCGCTGGCTGTATACCGGGCATTAAGATTCCTTAATCCATCGCCTTATTTATTCTTAGTACACGGATATACGTTGGACGATCATAAGCGCTTTGACATCATCGGTGCCTCCCCTGAGATTCTATCGCGCATTGAAGATGGTAAAGTCACGGTGCGCCCTTTAGCGGGTACTCGCAAACGTGGTCAGGATGAGAGCGAGGACTTGGCATTAGAGCAAGAGCTACTCTCAGATACCAAAGAGATCGCTGAGCACTTGATGCTAATAGACTTGGGCCGTAATGACATCGGCCGCGTCTGCGAGTATGGCAGTGTTAAAGTCACCGACAAGATGTTCATTGAGCGCTACTCACAAGTCATGCATATCGCCTCTAACGTTGAGGGCACTGTCTTACCTAATAAAGATGCTTTAGATGTGTTTTGTGCCACTTTTCCTGCAGGGACGCTGTCTGGCGCCCCCAAAATACGAGCGATGCAGATCATTGATGAAGTAGAGCCGGTGCGCCGCACAGTATTTGGCGGTTCAGTCGGTTATCTAGGCTGGCATGGCAACATGGATACCGCGATTGCAATTCGCACTGCAGTTATGCGCCGCGGTAAGATCCATATTCAAGCTGGGGCAGGGGTTGTCGCCGACTCAGTGGCTGAGGCGGAGTGGGAGGAAACCAACAAAAAAGCCTTAGCACTGGTTAAAGCGGTAAAAATGGCTTGTGATGGTCTTAGAATTCGTTAAGATTGCACGACGGCTCTGGCGATAAGAAACCGAGACTCACAGCGGCTATTTATAGCGCATAAAAAATATCAATATAATCAAAGTATTAAAATTTAATTTTAAAAAGTTAGGAAAAAATAAAAAAAGGGCTTGCGTTCCAGCAAATATTTGATAGAATAGCCACCACTTTGAGAGAACAAGCCGACTTAGCTCAGTTGGTAGAGCAACTGACTTGTAATCAGTAGGTCGCCAGTTCGATCCCGGCAGTCGGCACCATCTCTTTCAAAGTCGCTTTTTTTAGAATTGCTTTATGTTATTTTTACAGTAATAATAGCGTTTATTAAAAGCAAACTAAGGTGGGATTGGGGAGCGGTCAAACCCAACAGACTGTAAATCTGTCGCGAAAGCTTCGAAGGTTCGAATCCTTCTCCCACCACCATATTTTTTACAGCACCAAAAGCACTCTAATACCAATTATATTTTGGTTATAAATAGAGCTATTGCGGGTGTGGTATAATGGTAACACCTTAGCCTTCCAAGCTAATGACGCGGGTTCGATTCCCGCCACCCGCTCCATATACGCGGCATCCATTGATCAAGCATTCATAGCAATGCAAATAGCCAGCACCCATACATCACGACAGTCATTTATTATAGCTGTTTCGTGATATTTTTCTATATAACCGATAGGTTTTTGGTTATTTAAGATAGGCTCATATAGCTCAGCGGTAGAGCACTCCCTTGGTAAGGGAGAGGTCTCGAGTTCAATTCTCGATATGAGCTCCATTTATTATTCTGTTTGCTAATGCTGCTTGTTAATTGTTAGTATATAAAAAGCCAGATGGTATAAAAAATACTATCGAGATATTCAATAGCATTATAAGAGTTATGCGAATATTAAAAAATATAAAGCCTACTCAGTAAAATGATGATTTTAGGGTGACACTGAGGTGTTGCCTTTTAGTGCTGTCAGTAGCTCGATATTGCTAATGTGATACTGTTATAAAGTAGCTAAAATTAAGCATTATAGTTTATAATTACTGATATATGGTTACTGGTCTATGATTACCAATAGTCCGTAGAATGTAGCTTCTATAATTATTGATAATAATGCAGTGTTAATAGCATAGCGTCAACGGTTTGATGGTCGTGTCAGCAGAATGAATAGGCATCTTGAACCGTCAAATATCTATTTACCGATCTTATTTGTTTATCATTTTCTAAGCATAAAGATTCACCAATAAAAAAGGATACACTCATGGCAAAGGCCAAGTTTGAACGCAACAAGCCCC
>NZ_JADQAL010000005.1:115881-126958 GCF_022129275.1 Psychrobacter sp. Ps3 | reverse complement strand
GACGCTTAGAGCGACTAAGCTTACTATTTTTACCTTCGAATCGTCTAAAAAATAGTCTCTGTCAGTGCCATGGTTGAATGTTCAACACGCCCTATAAGTAATGACATTGATTAATGCTTTTTGGTGTCGCCTACGATTTTATCCATGAATGCAAACAATAAACCTGAGAGTACAAAAGCCATGTGAATAATCACTTTCCACATGAGCTTATCAGCATCGAGATCACTCATCTTGCTAGATATATCCATAAACGACTTGAGAAGATCAATGGCTGAGATAGCAACTATCGCGCCTATTACTTTTAGCTTTAGGCCTGAAAAGTCCACTTTTCCCATCCAGCTTGGACGATCGTCGCTTGTGCCCGTATCGATTTTGGAGACAAAAATCTCATAGCCGCTAAAGATAATAATGAGCAATAAACTAGCTACCAAGGAAATATCAACTAGTACCAAGATATCTACAATAACATCAGATACTGGGGCGTCTACTACATAAGTCATCATTCCTACTAGCTTTTGTACGAACTTAATAAATAGCAAAAAGATACCTATTACTAAGCCTAAATAAAACGGTGTCAATATCCAACGACTATTGAAGATGGTCTTTTCTAAATAAAATTCAATTTTTTTTATCATTGAGGCCTCTTTAGTGTTAAGTCAAGCGATCTTATACCAGTCAATTTTACGGGTCATGATCATGACGCAGGCGAGTAGTATAAAGCAGAAGACCGCACCTAACAGTAAATTTAGATCTTCAGTGGTGAGAATGCCATAAAAGGCGGCGTAGAGACCGGCTAAGATAGCGGTAAAGATAACCGCTCGCTTGACGCCGCCGAGCACATAATAAGTGTACCAACCGATCAGCCCAACGCAGCTACTGCCCGCAATAGCATAAGCCTGCCAAAAAGCGATTTGCTCAGCTAATGGCAGTAATAACACATAAAACGTCAATAGCGCGCAGCCTACTAACAAATACTGAATCGGGTGGATGCGACTCGATTTAATCACTTCAAATAAAAAGAAAGTGCCAAATGAGATCAAAATTAATAGTAGAGCGTATTTCATGGTACGTTCTGTTTGCAAATAAACATCGTTAGGTTCTGCGAAACTGACCCCAAAGCTATTAAGACGCACGCTATTTAGGTTGCCGTGATTGGTGCTACCTATGCTACCGGCAGCTTCTTGTACGACGACTGCTTCCGCCCCATAATCAGCATGATTGCCACTGTCTAAGCGCGCTCTGCTATCAACGGTGCAGCTATTGTTTGCCGTGCTCAAGCACTGCGATAAATATTGATTATTAGCCACAGTCAGGTACTGGTTTTGCCAGTTAGCAGTAAATCCCTCAGCACTAAAGTCTTTAGTATTCGGCAAAGCTTTACCTATAAAGTTTGGTGCATGCCAGTTGCTTTGCATACTCAGCTCAAAGTTTGAGCCGGTAGGGACTGTGTTTAGGTTACTAATACCGGCAAGCGGTAAATCAATAGTAATATCAACAAGGAACCATTTATGGATTGGGCGAGTATTTTTATTTATGATACCACGTGGGCATTTGTCCTAGAGATATTGGTACGTGTGACTGTGATGTTTGTACTGATTATTATGTTCTTGCGCTTTACGGGTAAGCGCGGCGTCCGTCAGTTATCTATATTTGAGCTGACTATCATTTTGTCATTAGGCTCTATCGCTGGCGACCCGATGTTTACTGAGGATTTACCGATCATCCAAGCGGTGCTGATTATGAGTACCGTCATCTTGCTGTATCGCTTGTGTACGTGGGCGATGATGAAGTTTCAGCCGTTTGAAAATTTGCTAGAAGGAAGATCGCTGTATATCGTAGAAGATGGGATGCTGGTGCTCGAAAAAATCAAAAAAGGCAAGATGTCGCACGATGAGTTTTTTGCTGAGATGCGTCAGCAGGGCGTGGAGCATCTAGGGCAAGTGCGTACCGGCCTGCTAGAAACCGATGGCAATTTTAGCGTCTTATTATACCCACCTGAGCAAACAGGCTACGGTATGCCGCTTTTTCCTAAGCAGTATCAGCCAGTGGAGCAGGTAGAGTCAGGCGTGCATTATGCTTGCATGTACTGCGGTTATATCGAGCATATCACAACCCCTAATCAAATATGCTCGCGCTGTCAGAATAACTGCAAAAACTGGGCAAAAGCGCTCAATAGCCAGATTGTCAGATAAGCCATACCAGTCATTGTTTTTATTAAAATAGCCTAAGCAAAATTTTACACACAATAAAAATTGTTTAACCACTCTGCTACCTGCATAACACGAGTCTGTCTACCACCACCAATACGTCTAAATGACTTGTGATGAATACTAAGCTGATCTGCAAAGTAGCGGCTAATCTCATCACGCTCATGCGGCGCATCACGCAAATCATCGGCGACCCACGGCGTATCGACCTCAGTCAGTAGTATCAGGTCATAATGATGCGCCAGTGCCGCCTGAGTCAGGGCAAGAGGACAGTCACCATAGTACCAGTTTGAATAAACCATTATCTCAAAGAGACTAGTATCACAGAATACATAACGCTGGCCAGCAGGTAGCTGTGCCGCTTGCATTGCGCGTTTGTTCTCTAACTCAATCTGACCTTGCGCGATAGGCAATAAATCCTCCCACGTACAGGTCAGCTGCTCGTTATCCCATTTGGCTTGTAGGTAAGTGCGCATATACTCTGGCACCCAAGGACTGGCAAAATGCTCAGCCAAATCCTGACACAAGGTTGTCTTACCGGTACTCTCTGCACCTAAGATAGCAACAGTAAAGACTGAATCAGGCGTATGCTGTCTTAAGTGTGGATTGACTGCGATAGCGTTGTTGCCATTCATAATAAGCCCAAATTGCAATGAGTGTGAAAATCACGTATTGAAACGCGGTAAAAGTAAAGCCTTTATAAAAGTACAAAGGCACGGAGATAGCGTCAGCGACGATCCACAGTAGCCAGTGCTCGATTTTTCGCCGCGCCATCAGCCACATTGCCATCAAAAACAGCGCTGTGGTGAGCATATCGGTATAATCTACCCAAGTGAATAGATGAAGGCCTAATACGACGCCATCGAAGCTGAAGTTATTATTAATAACAGGCCGAAAATAATACACTAGCGCCACAAAGGCGATAGTTGCTACTGCTAAAAGCGCTAATATCGGCAGATCCTGTTTATTAATATGCTCAACTTGTACCTCAGATTGTATCTCGGAGCCAGACTGAATGTTTTTTTTGGCACGGTTCTGAAGTTGTGCTTTATTTTTTGTCCAGTTAAACCAGCCATACAAGCTCATGACAGTATAATAGGCATTGATAAACATATCGCCAAACAACTGCCACTGCCATAGCAAATAAACAAAGATCGCCGTACTGATCAGACCGATAGGGAAGACTAAGACATTGAGTCGACTCGCCAGCAGCACACTTGCAACCCCGCAGCTGACGGCGATGAGCTCTAGACTGATAAATAAGGTGGAGTAGTCCGCATATTGACCAAAAAGCCAATTAAAAAGTTCTACCATCAGGGTTTCCAGTAGTATAGTCGAGTTGAGTCAGTATCAAGGGGGAGGTTCAGTTGCTCTATTATAGCTCAGCTGAAGACAAGAGTCGGGCAAAACCTAAGGTTACATCGCAGTTAATAGTTATTTGTAACAAACTATTAGCAAAATTATAATAATCAGGCATAATAACAATAACCGTTTTAGTTTACAGTTATTCACTGAAATAAGAGTTATGCAACAGCCACTTCTTATTTTACCCATTTTACGCTTATCAAAGACACCTAGTAGTAGACAAGGAAGCTTATCATGACGACTTGTATCACCGGCACTGGCCTGTATATCCCTCCCTATAGCATTAGTAATGAAGAGCTAGTAGAGTCCTTTAACCAGTATGTAGAGAACTACAACGAGCAACATGCTGACGAGATTGCTAATGACACTATCACGGCCCTTGAGCCTTCATCGGCTGCATTCATCGAAAAAGTCTCAGGCATCAAATCCCGTTATGTGATGGAAAAAGATGGCATCCTTAACCCTGAGATCATGGCGCCCGTTATCCCTTATCGTAAGCTTGGCGAAGAGCTATCGGTTATGGCAGAGATGGGCGTGGCGGCATTGAACGACGCCCTAGCGGACGCTGGACTTGAGGCGAATGATCTAGACGGTATTATTCTAGCCTGTTCGAACTTTCAGCGCACTTATCCTGCCGTCGCCATCGAGATTCAAAACGCTATCGGCATGGTAGGCGGTTTCGCTTATGACATGAACGTCGCTTGTAGCGCTGCTACTTTTGGTCTGTCACAAGCGCACGGCTCAATTATCTCAGGACTGGCTAAGCGCGTCGCCGTCGTCAACGTCGAGATTACCTCAGCGCATCTGAACTGGCGTAACCGTGACAGCCATTTTATCTTTGGTGATGTGGCAACCGCTAGTATTGTTGAGGAATTAGACACTCCTAAAGGCTATGAGATTCTAAACTCTAAGCTATTTACCCAGTTCTCAACTAACATCAAAAACGAATACGGCTTTATGGATCGCTCCGAGTACTTGGCGGCTGAGACTGAGATGTATCCAGATCTTAAAGCACCGGTTACAGATAAGCTGTTTTTGCAAAATGGCCGTAAAGTCTTCCGTGAAGTTTGTCCGAAAGTGTCGGAGATTATCACCGAACATCTAACAGAAAACGAGCTATCAGCGGATGATGTGAAGATGATGTGGCTCCACCAAGCCAATGCCAATATGCTTGATTTAATCTTGCGTACTGTCGTTGGGCGTGATGCGGACAAAGCCATCGTGCCAAGTGTTATCGACGAATTTGCTAATACCAGCTCAGCAAGCCCGATGATTGTTTTCCACCGCTATAAAGATCAGCTACAATCGGGCGATTTGGGCGTCATCTGCTCGTTTGGCGCTGGTTACTCAATCGGTTCGGTACTGGTGCGTAAAGTGTAAAACGTAATTAAACTGAGTAAGCTCACTAATCTCACTAAGCTTAGTAAGCCTACTCAGTTTAGTACTTATATTTTTAAAAATAGCTAAGAGCACTCTTAGCTATTTTTTTGGTTTTAGCTTTAAACAAGAAGATTACTGAGTGTTTTTAATATAAGGGTAAAAATTTGCTATAATTGCTCTCTTATTTTACTTAGCTAATAAAAAGATTTTTTATGAAAGAATCCTTACGCCTGCGTTTAGACCAAATGGTAGACCGTTATGAAGAGGTCACCGCTTTATTATCTGACCCTGATGTCATCAGCGATAATAATAAATTCCGTGAGCTGTCGGTTGAGCATAGCGACTTGATGGAAATTACGACTTTGTGGCTCAATTATGGCCGTGCTGAAACGGATCAAGCTGATGCGCAAATGATGCTTGAGGATGCATCAGACCCTGAAATGAAAGAGATGATGCAAGATGAGATTGATAGTGCTCGCGCCGCCATCGCCAAGATGGAAGAAGATCTCAACGTCATGATGCTACCAAAAGACCCTAATGACAAAGTGCCCGCGTTCCTAGAGATTCGCGCTGGTACTGGCGGTGATGAAGCGGCTATATTCTCAGGCGATCTGTTTCGCATGTACCAAAAATATGCGCAAAATCAAGGCTGGACTGTCGAAGTGCTGTCTGCTAATGAAGGTGAGCATGGCGGCTATAAAGAAATCATTAGCCGCATATCAGGCAATAGTGTCTATGGTCGTCTAAAGTTTGAATCAGGCGCGCACCGTGTACAGCGAGTACCTGAGACCGAAAGCCAAGGCCGAGTGCATACCTCAGCGTGTACGGTAGCAGTGATGCCAGAGGTTGAGATTGATGACAGTGTCGATCTTAATCCAGCGGATATTAAGATGGATACGTTCCGAGCTAGCGGCGCCGGTGGTCAGCACGTTAACACTACTGATTCAGCAGTACGCTTAACGCATATTCCTACTGGGGTAGTCGCCGAGTGTCAGCAAGAGCGAAGCCAACATAAAAACCGCGCTAAAGCGATGCAAATGCTGATCTCACGTATTCAGCAAGCCAAAGTACAAGCACAGGTCGATACGGCAGATGAGATGCGCCGCGACCTTGTTGGTAGTGGCGATCGTAGTGAGCGCATTCGTACTTATAACTTCCCGCAAGGGCGCATGACCGATCACCGTATTAACTTGACCCTTTATAAGCTAGACTCCATCATGGAAGGTGATTTAGATGAACTTTTAGATGCGCTATTACGCGAGCATCAGGCTGATCTGATGGCGAGTATTGGCGGTGAGTAGTACCATCCTATTGTCTATAAGCTAAGTGATAAGCGCAGGCTAGGTTTTATCCTAGTGTTTTTCAAGCAGTGCTTTTTAACTTAACCGTTTTAATCTAGTGTCATAGTGTTAGAAGTGTCCAACAAGAACAAAACCCATCAAATTTGAGAATGTTATGTCAAAAAATAACCAAAACCAACAAGAACAAGCGCCTACTGCTGAGGAAGCTAACGAACTTATCGCGCAACTGCAAGCTAAGCTTGATGATATTAGCGCTTCTGGTAAGACCCCTTATCCCAACCAGTTTAAGCGCACTGACTATGCACAAGATTTGCAAACGGCTTTTGAAGGCATTGATAAGCAAGAAATAGAAGAAAAAGCGGCGAATGGCGAGAAGACGCAAGTCAATGTTGCAGGACGCGTCATGCTCAACCGCGGCTCGTTTATTGTTATTCAAGATATGACAGGCCGCATTCAGCTTTATGTCGCTCGTAAAGAGCTAGATGAGGAGACGCGCGCCAGCATAAAATCATTAGATCTAGGTGATATCGTTGGGGTGTCAGGCTATATCGGCCGCTCAGGTAAAGGCGATCTTTATGTACATATCGAAGAGTTTACTCTACTTACCAAAGCGCTACGTCCAATGCCGAATAAATTCCACGGTCTCGCTGATATCGAAGCGCGGTACCGTAATCGTCATTTAGACTTGATGACCAATGAGTCGACGCGCGATACTTTTATGATTCGCAGTCAAGTGATTAGCGGCATCCGCCAGTTTATGCTGAATGAGCGTTTTATGGAGGTTGAGACGCCAATGATGCATCCGATACCAGGCGGCGCAGTAGCCCGTCCGTTTGAGACTCATCATAACGCTTTAGATATGCCACTATATCTACGTATCGCTCCAGAGTTATATCTCAAGCGCCTAGTTGTTGGCGGTTTTGAAAAAGTCTTTGAGATTAACCGCAGTTTTCGTAATGAAGGCGTATCGACTCGTCATAATCCTGAATTCACCATGATTGAATTTTATCAAGCTTATGCTGATTATCATGACCTAATGGATTTGACCGAGCGTTTATTCAATAAGTTAGCGATTGATATTTTGGGCACTACTGAGCTGACTTATCAAGACGAAGCCATTAGTCTCAAAGCACCGTTTGCGCGCTTATCGATGTCTGATGCGATTGCTCAATATGCCGAAGGCTTTGATATGGCTCGTATCGATGATCATGATTATCTGGCTGACTATGTCGAAAATACGTTAAAACAACCGGTAAATGACGTCTTTGGTGTTGGTAAACTCAAAACTATCGTCTTTGAAGAAACTGCTGAGCATCAATTGCGTCAGCCGACTTTCATTACTGAATATCCAGCAGAGACCTCACCGCTGGCACGCCGTAATGATGACAACCCTGAGATTACTGACCGCTTTGAGCTGTTTATCGGTGGCCGAGAGTTGGCGAACGGTTTTAGCGAGCTGAACGATCCTGCTGATCAGGCGGAACGTTTCCGTGGTCAAGTCGCTGAAAAAGACGCGGGCGATGATGAGGCGATGCATTTTGATGAAGAGTATATAGAAGCTTTATCTTATGGTTTACCGCCAACGGCAGGCGAGGGTATTGGTATCGATCGTTTAGTGATGCTATTTACCGACTCAGCTAGCATTCGCGATGTAATACTGTTCCCGCATATGCGCCGCAAAATCGAAGACTAGTCTGAGATAAAGCCTATGAAGTTAGGTGCGTAACGCGTTGCTTATTAGACATTAATCTACTATAAGGTTTAATTAACGATATAATAATCGTTAGTTTTTAAAATTTAGTTTCTAAGAAGTGCTTGTGATTAGTCATTTAGGAATGTGTTCGATGCTACCTTATGCTCCTTAGTTACAAGCAGCAGTCACAAGCAGCGATTTTAAGGATGTTATTTATAGGGATATCATTTATAGGAATATTATGGAAAATTCGCATAGCGCTTCACCTTGGCAAACTCTGATTCTTCAAAGCTTTTTATCTTTGTATCAAATCAGTGCTAAAAACACGACTAGTAGAGACTATTTTCAAGGCTATGACTTTGTTTTTGAATTCTCCGAAGCGGTGTTTTATGTGTTGGTGAATGAAGTCATCGCTGAGGTCAGTCAGTACGATATAGACGCCTCGCAGGTAAGAGTTTGGAGAAAGGATGTCGTTAATCAGTTGATGAAGCGCCATGCGCAGGTCTACTCAAGCAACCATAGTCTGATTGATAGGCAAAGTCCTGCTAATGCAGACAAAGCCGTATACTTTATCGGTTTAACGTCCTTGACGATTAAGCATTCAAATAATCAAAGCTGCGCCCAAGCCAATAGCTCGTTACACGATGTGCAGTACGAGTACGGTAGTCAGTTCTTTGCAGAAGATTGTGTATTAGATCTGGATGATGAAAAAAGTATTCTACAGATATTTAGTCTGCAAAACTTTAGTAAAATATTAAGACAACTACAAACTCCTGCTGATGTTACGGCGTTTTTACAGTTTCATCGAAGTCATCTGACAGCGATGCAATCTTTTGACGATGAGTCGACATTGTTGGGAGGGTTTTTACAATCATCAGACTTTTATAAAAAAGCGCTACAAGTACAACAGCAGCTAGTAGATAACAACCTATTAGAGCAGGTAGAGCCGCGCTTACTAGAGATAATGCACGCTTCGACACCCGCGTCTATTGAGAAAGTATCAGCCGATATCATTAGAAAGTCTGACATGTGGTATAAGCTTTTTAATAGCCTTGTGCAGCGCTACTATGAAGCAGGAGCACCTCTGCCCAAAGCACAAGTTGAATTACTAGTCGATGAGTCTCTCTATACTTGTGCCAGTTTAGTCGAGCGGATATTAGACTATAAGTATAAGGATGCGCAATCGCGTTGGAATGGTTATATTGATCATCAGCCTTCTTACAACCGCTCTAGCTGTCACTATATGCTGGTGTTTTACGCGCAATACGAAAGTAGCCCGCTTAGCGCAGATAAGGTTCGTAGCAACTACCAAGATTTATTAGCAGAGCTCAACGCTCATCTACAAGAGCCCATAATGGAAGATTTATTCTTAATTGGAGTCGAGCACAGAGACTCTAGGGATAGCGTAAACA
The DNA here is from genome assembly GCF_022129275.1 of Psychrobacter sp. Ps3. Classification (NCBI taxonomy): domain Bacteria; kingdom Pseudomonadati; phylum Pseudomonadota; class Gammaproteobacteria; order Moraxellales; family Moraxellaceae; genus Psychrobacter; species Psychrobacter sp. Ps3. The sequence continues at coordinate 117,600 of NZ_JADQAL010000005.1, read as the reverse complement.
CTGAAGTTATGATTGATATTTTCTATCAAAGTGGCTGTGTTATCAATGCAGAAATGCAGCGCTTATATGAGCAATTAGCTGAGCTCAAATCACAGTCTTGATAGCTGTCACTGACTCAATCATTGACTTGCTCTAGATAAGCACTATAAACAATGACTCATCGGTACTTTCGAACGCTCTATAGTTTTTTGCTAAAAAACAGATATTCTTTCAAATAGGAAGGACTAAAACAGGCATTAGGCGTAGAGGATACTAGAAAGATGCATTACTAGAAAAATAGTATCGATACCGAAGCTCATCCCTTTGTAATAAACCTCTGTACCCCTTATTTAGCACTGCTATATTGGCAACTATTATGACGCAACAGTATCAAGTTTTAGCACGAAAATACCGCCCTAAAAACTTCCATGAGCTTGTAGGGCAAACCCACGTCTCGCAGGCCTTGATTAATGCGATTGACTATAACCGTCTGCATCATGCTTATTTGTTTACTGGTACTCGCGGTGTCGGTAAAACTACAATCGCGCGCATTTTATCAAAATGCTTAAACTGTGATACCGGTATTACTAGCACACCTTGCGGAGTATGCGACAACTGTGTGGCCATCGATCAGGGCCGCTTTATTGATCTAATCGAGATCGATGCCGCCTCTCGTACCAAGGTCGAGGATACCCGTGAGCTATTAGATAATGTGCCTTATGCACCAAGCCAGGGACGCTACAAGGTTTATCTTATTGATGAAGTGCATATGCTATCGACGCACAGCTTCAACGCACTATTAAAGACCTTAGAAGAGCCACCTGAGCATGTCAAGTTTTTACTTGCGACCACTGACCCGCAAAAGCTGCCAGTCACTATCATCTCACGCTGCTTACAGTTTGTGCTTCGCCCCTTGCCGCAGACTTTGCTTTGTGAGCATTTGGCTAAGGTACTCACTCAAGAGCAAGTGGCGTTCACCCAGCCAGCGCTTTGGCAGTTGGCAAGCGCGGCAAAGGGCTCAGTGCGTGATGCTATGTCGTTGACCGATCAAGCGATTGCTTTTGGACAAGGCGCGCTTGATGATGAGACGGTCAACGCTATGCTTGGCTTGATTGATGCTGCAGACTTAGTGCGCTTAATAACAGATATCTATCATCATGACAAGTCGGCAGTAGCTGCACACATTGAGCAGATGCGCGCGCAAATGGTTGACGCTACTAGTATGTTCGATGGATTGGCTGAGCTGCTACATCAATTGGCGTTGACTCAGCTGTTGCCTGAGGTGGCTCTAAACGTTAATGAGACACAAGCGCAAACGATCAACGAGTTAGCGCAGCGTATTAGCCCTGATGTATTACAGCTGTATTATGAGATTGTGGTGCAAGCTCGTGAAGGTATTAAGCTTGCGAGTACTCCTATGCAAGCGCTTGAAATGTGTATTTTGCGCCTGCTGGCGTTTCGTCCGCTGCCGACTGATGAAGTATTGATACCTGGTGATAATGATGATGAGACTGCGACGGCTTCAATGCCCTCAGTAGATCATATTGTCACCTCAAATCAGAACTTAACGTCCTATGAGATTGAGCATAAGAGCGCTCTTCATCCAAGTGATGATGAGCAAGACTTCAATAACACTAACACTGAGAGTCAGTCTGACTATGAGCCAACGTCAGAGCAAAAACAATATATAGATGACGACCCTGTTGACGTTGCTCAGCCACTAATCGCAACCTCTAGTGA